>JBEEMZ010000034.1:0-31287 GCA_041192405.1 Bacteroidota bacterium
CTTTCCTAAAAATGAATATTTTCATAAATATCTTGTAAACGAATGGATATACCAAGCGACCGCAACACAATAGATTTATTTATATCTGTTTCGGTTCGTTTACGCCAAATTTCCTCGTCGCCATCCAATTCTTTGAACCAAACTTCTACATAAACGGCTTTTTGTTCAATCAATACATATTCTCGAAACGTATCAACCGTTTGATAATCATAAAATTTAGAAGTTTTATCATGTTTAGACGTGCTGCGCGATAATACTTCTACGATGACAAGTGGGTTAATAATGGCATGATCACTATTGGGAGAAGCGATCGGTTGGTCAAAAATCACCAGCGCGTCCGCATAAACGACCTTATTAACCGCTTGCAAATGGATTTTTAAATCGCTACCCGCCACAATATAGTTTGCTGGAACCCTTCTAAGTTCCATTTTGAGTGCAAAACTGGTGTTATTGGCGATCACAGCGTGCGCAATCGTTCCTCCAGACCTTTTAATGATTTGACCATTATGAAAAATATGTTTTTCTGAATTTTGTTCTTCCTTTATAAAGTAATAAGCCAAGGTGTGCACTTGACTTTGAGCAGGTTTTGCAAGATTAGAACGCGAAGCTGTTGTCATGAAACATATTTATAGGTTAAATGAAAAGACAAAATTAAGAGAATTATTTCAGAAAACAACCTTTTTTAAGGATTGGGCAAAAAAAATGCGTCAATTGACCACAATTGACGCATTTTTGAAGTAATAAATCACTCTTTTTTATTTTTTCGCACTTGCAGCAGCTTCCGCCCGCAAAATGAATTTATCAATCCCGTTTCCATCCGATGTAGCGGAATAATTGTTTTTGATTTCTTTATAAATCGAAACCGCACCCGAATAATCTTTTTGAACTTCGCTCAAAAGACCTGCTTTTTTCAAATAATACGCTTTCAAATCATCCACACCGCCCGAAGCACCTGCTTGTTTGTAAAAACTCAATGCTTTTTTAAAATCTTTTTTCTCAGACCAAGCGTCGCCCAAAATACCATTTTTCATGGTCGGCGCAATCTCGCCATTCGCTGAAAAAGATTCCATTGCTTTAATCGCCTCATCAAATTTACCCAAATTCAAATACGAAACGGCTGCTTGATATTGTGCCGCATTGCCCGCATTTGAACCTGAAAATTTACTTGCAATATCCGTCAAACCACTGAAACCGCCGCCAGGATTGCTCAACGCAGCCGCAAAAGAGTCTTGTTCAAAACGCTGTTCTGCCCGAACCGCAGCAGCATAACCTTTGTCATTTTGCTTGGATTTGTAATTGTTGTACCAGAAATAGCCGCCAATCAAGGCTGCCAAACCGATTAAACCAAATAAAATTGGCTTTTGGTTCGCCTCAACCCAATGAACTGCGCCCCCAGTGACCTGTTCCAAATCTACTATCGTTTCATCTATGACCTCTGGCGCGACAGGCGTAACAGGTTTTGATTTTGGCTGATTTGTCTTCGTTGACATATTTTTTATTTTATTAATTTAATGATGATTTTTTTTAATGATGAATGGTGAATGATGAATGATGAATTTCGTCGTTTATCATTTATCATTCATCATTTCTTTCGGAATGCAAAGGTAAATATTTTTTGAAAGTTGTTTTCTTTTTTGACAAAAAAAATAGGGGACGCATCCGCGTGATACGTCCCCAAGAGCTATTTGGTTGCATTCAAGTAATAACTTGCGTCAAACCGTGACGACTTGACGCAAATTTCATTTGAATTAGGAATTAAAGGAATTTTAAAGAATTAAGGACAAAACGACTTTTCAGGTGCTTAATTCCTTGAAATTCCTTCAATTCCTAATTCAAATCATTTAATCCATCATAAATGGATAATCCTTTTGAACGTAATTATCGGTGTAAAGTTCGGAAGCATCTGGGAAGGGCGAATTCAATGCAAATTGAGTTGCTTCCTCAATTTCGGTATCAATTCGAGCTCCTATCGCTTCTAATTCGGCTTCTGTCGCAATTTTATTTTGCAAAATGCGTTTTTCGATAACTGAAATTGGGTCTAACGTCAAATAATGGTTCATTTCTGGACTATTAATGTAGCGTTCCCGATTATTTTCAATGATTTTGACTTTTCGATATTTGCCTGGATCCGAAACCGAGTGACCTGTATAACGATACGTTTTAATTTCAAGGAAATATGGACCTTTGCCAGAACGAATATGCGCCGCCGCTTTTGAAAACGCATTATGAACCGCTTCAGGATCCATGCCATCCACTGCTTCATGCGGCATTTGGAACGCTTCGCCAACGATATGAATGTCTGTAACATTGCTCGTGCGCTCCACAGACGTACCCATTGCATACAAATTGTTTTCACAAACGTACAAAACAGGCAATTTCCAAGTCATCGCCATATTAAATGACTCGTATAACGCGCCTTGACGCGCCGCGCCATCGCCGAACATCGTCATACAAAGATTATCCGTCCCTCTATATTTTTCCGCGAAAGCGATACCTGTTCCAATCGGAATTTGTGCACCGACAATGCCATTACCGCCATAAAAGTTATGTTCTTTGCTGAAAAAGTGCATTGAACCACCTTTTCCTTTCACAATCCCGCCGATTCTGCCAAACAATTCCGCCATCCCTTCGCGTGTGGAAATGCCTTTTGCAATCGCCAGACCATGTTGCCGATATGCAGTCACAACGCCATCCGCAGGGCGCAAGGCAGAAACCATCCCAGCAGCAATCGCTTCTTGTCCAATGTAAACATGGCAAAAACCGCGTACTTCTTCACCATAATGTTTCAAAACGCGCTCCTCAAAGCGGCGAATCCGCATCATGACTTCATACCATTGCAAATAAGTTTCCTTTGTAAACAGTATTTTAGGGCTACTTTTACCGTTTTTTTCGGGCTTTTTTGTCATACTCACTTCCATTTTGATTGATGTTACATTTTTTTTAGCGAAAATTCGCTATTGTTTTTCCTTCCGATAGGAAAGTTACGATAATTTTTTAAATCCACAAATTTGAAAGGACAAAATTAAAAAAATATTTTCGTTCCTACAGAAGGACACGTTTTTTTTGTCATTCCGTAGGAATCAAATCTGTTAACTTTCTGTTAAAAATTGAGTTTGTGACATTCAAAAAATACAAATAATAATAAAATAAATATCTTTGCACTTCTTTTCAAAATCGCCAAAGCTTTCTTAACACAATCACCGAACGAATCTATATTTTAAAAAATTTTTAATCATTTTCTTTATAGTATCAATTTTATTAGTTTGCTTTGAGGCTACAAGTGTAATTGAATGAGGTCTAAGGATGATAGAGCAATTTTTCTATATTTGAATCGCTGATAATCATTGACTTGTAACTATGATGACATAAAATCCATTTTAAATGACGAAAATTCAAATTCAAGTCAACGGTACGAAACATACCGTAGAGGCTGACCCAGAAATGCCATTACTTTGGGCATTACGCGACTTAATAGGACTGACAGGTACCAAGTTTGGTTGCGGTATGACACTTTGTGGTGCTTGTACCGTGCATTTAGACGGGGCTCCCGTGCGTTCCTGCGCCCTTCCAATTGGACAAATTAAAAAATCTCATATTACAACTATTGAAGGTATCTCATCTGATAACAGTCACCCCGTGCAAAAAGCATGGATTGAAATGCAAACACCTCAATGTGGGTACTGTCAATCGGGACAAATTATGTCGGCGGTTGCGTTGTTGAAAAACAATGCACATCCAACGGATGCCGATATTGATGCCGCACTTGCGGGCAATCTTTGCCGTTGCGGTACGTACCCGCGTATTCGGGCGGCGGTCAAACGGGCTGCAACTTTGATGAAGGACAAAAATAATATGCCTACAAAATCTGATACGGGTTCTCGTTAAACTATTTATAATAAGGATGAGTGCTAAATGATGAATAATGAATCATAATTTACATAATCAATTGTAAATCAATCGTTTAAATTATGATTCGTTATTGATCATTCATCATTCGTCATTCACCATTTATCATTATATCATGCAAACGCGCAGAGATTTTTTAAAACTAACGGGAAAATTCGGTGCCTTACTCGCTGTGAGTATTGCGTTACCTGTCTCAACACAGGCAAAAACGACCCAAAAAACAATCAATGGCGATGAACCCATCTCAGAAATCATTGATTTTGAGATGAATCAATATATCGTTATTACGAAAGATAATAAAATTATTTTATTCAACCCGCGCCCTGACATGGGGCAAGGCACGAATCAATCCTTACCAACGCTGCTTGCTGAAGAATTAGAAGTGGATTTAGAACAAGTGGAAGTTCGTTTTACGAATGGACATTCTAAGTTTGGTGGTCAAAATGCAGGTGGTTCTTCTTCGATTCGGACTCGTTACGAAGAGTTGCGCGAAGCAGGGGCAGCAGCACGAGTGATGTTAGTCAGTGCGGCGGCTAAAAGATGGGGCGTTCCAGTAGCAGAATGTGTTGCAGAAAAAGGTAAAGTATTGCATCCCAAAACGGGTAAAGCAGCTCTTTATGGCGAATTATCCGAAGATGCAGCCAAATTAGAGATTCCGCAAGGTACTAAATTGAAGGAAATTAAAGATTTTAAACTCATTGGAAAGGACGCGCCACGTTTGGATATTCCCAATAAAGTTTCTGGAAAAGCCATTTTTGGAATAGATATTAAAGTTCCAAATATGTTATATGCTACGATTCAACGTTCTCCGATGATTCATGGCAAAGTTCAACGTTTTGATATGGATGCTGCTATGAAAATTGCAGGTGTTAAACACGTTTTGAAATCGGAAAGACCATTGCCTTATAAAACATTGGAAGGTGTTGCGGTTTTAGCGGAAACGTATTGGGGCGCATTGCAAGCGCGTAAAACACTGAATGTGGTTTGGGAAAATGCTGATTATCAATCGGTTACGACTGAAAACTATTTTCGAGCAGCCCACTCTCTTGCGAAATCCGCAGGGATTATCTATAAGGATGCGGTGGGCGATGTAAGTAAAGCGTGGGATATTTCGGAAACGAAATTGGAAGGTGTGTACGAAACGCCGTTCACGGCACACGCGGCTATGGAGCCGAATAATACGGTTGCTTGGGTCAAAGACGATGGTTCGGTAGAAGTTTGGTGTCCTGTGCAGGGACCGGATAGCGCGGTCGGTAAAGTAGCTGATTACTTGAAAATCAAGCCCGAACAAGTTAAAGTTAATGTTCAATTGATGGGCGGTTCTTTTGGGAGAAAGGCGTATTTGGATTATGTCTTGGAAGCCGTTTACCTTTCCAAGCAGGCACGCGCACCTGTTAAATTGATTTGGACGCGGGAAGATGATTTAACACAAGGACCCTTTCGCCCTGGCATGGTGAGTTCGCTCAAAGCGGCTTTGGATAAAAATGGTTCCTTAACCACTTTTGAACATCGGATGGCAGGCGCGTCCATCATGCACCAAGTGCTACAACATGACCAGACGGGCAAAGCAGATGGTTGGGTCGCAGAAGGGGTGAATCAAGAGGATTCGCCTTATGCAATTCCCAATCGCCGTCAAACATTTAGTTTGGTAGAAACGCCGATTCCAATTGTTTGGTGGCGGTCTGTGTATGCTTCAACGAGCGTATTTGGTCAAGAATGTTTTATAGATGAAATTGCTCATGCGTCCAAAAAAGATCCTTTAGATTTTCGCTTAGAATATTTGAAAAAAGAACCCAAATTCATACAAGTCTTGAAATTGTTGGAAGAAAAAGCGAATTATCGGCAAAAATTGCCCGCAGGTCAAGCCATTGGGATTGCGATTGCCCGTTCTTTCAAATCCATTTGTGCGTATGCAGTGACCGTTTCCAAAAAAGATAATAATATTGTCATAAATAAAGTGGTTGGCGTGATAGATGTCGGTTTGGCGGTGATGCCTGATAACGTTAAGGCGCAAACGGAAGGCAATGTCATCATGGGGCTTTCTACGGCATTGAAAAGTGGTATTACCATCGAAAAAGGAGAAGTGCAAGAAACGAACTTTCACGCTTTCAATCCTTTACGTATTAATGAAATACCGACTATTGAAATTCATGTCATGCCAAGCGAGGCGGCACCAAGTGGTGCAGGCGAACCTGGTTTACCGCCAATCGCGCCCGCTTTGTGTAATGCGGTTTTTAATTTGAATGGAAATCGGATTCGGAAATTGCCTTTTAGTTTAGAAATTTAGTCGTAATTAATTGAAAATTACTGAATTAAGGATAACGAAATTTTAAGGAATCAAGGATGTAATATATCCTCGATTCCTTAAATTTCCGTTATTCCTAATTCAACTAAAAATCACAACTCTGAGGCTTCATGCAATTTCTATTGGGTACTTTTGTTTAAAACTTAATTTGAAACAAAAGTGTTTCAGTTCCACGTTGTGCTTGGACGTTCATACTCGCAGGTTTATTGATAATACTCAATGGATAATGATAACCACCGCGATTATTATCAATAAAATCTTGATAATAAAAGGAATCGCGCCCGCCTGCCCGTAACGTGAGTCTATCAATGACATATTGAAAAGTATCTAAACGCAGCCCATTCACAGGTGCTTTGAGTTCCAAACGCACATTTTGGAGGTCGGTCTGCTCTTGATTTTGCACGTAAACGATGTATTTGCCTAATTGCGCCGTCATTTTTAAGGTCGTGGCAGGCTCTACGGGCTGCTTTGCGGGGCACGCCCAACACAATAGCGGAAGCACCCATAATAGGATGCGGTTTGTTAGAAACGGTTTGTTCATGTTTGTTAAAATAAGTTTGTGAGCAACAAAGATAATGCATCTTTTTAACAGGTCACAAAAAAAGGCGCAAAAGTTTTCAAAAACTTTTGTACCTTTTTAGTAAATTGGTTTATTTTTTAGTTAAACAATTGATAATCAATAGTTTAACTAATTATTTTTTATTCATATCTTAACACAACAGGTTCTAACATCCGCCATTTGAAACCGTCAAATAATTTTGCTTTACCCATTTTAACGGTTCTAACAATCTTCGCACGGGCATTAAAACCATTCTCAATCTTGCAAATCGGAAAAATATATGTATCTGGATAATTCACTGCATTGTAAACACTCGTTTCATCGGTCATAAATTCCACTGTTGCAATATCGGGCTGTTCGGTCGGGTTTTCAATGGTAAAACGATACATGGAAACGGTCGGTTGAAACGTTTTACTGCGATTCATATTATTAAAAGTCTGGTCGCGTGCAGGCGCGGACATGTAAAACGCTTCTCGTTTTGGTTTTTGTTCTGTTGGTTCTGGCGCATTACCTGATAGCAACATCGTTTTCAATTCTGTAATCCGCGTTTCTAAAACCAAATTTCTATTGGTTAATTCATCAATAGCCATTTTTTGTTTTTCATTTTCAGCCGCAAGTTGTTCCCCGCGCACTCTATAACGTTCGATATCAGGTTTCTGGACTTCAAATTCTTGATAAGCGGTTTCTCTTTCTTTATTTTTTTTGTTGAACCGACTCCAAACTAATAATGCTCCCAACAAAAATGCTAACGGCATTCCAACAAAAAGTAATAAATTGGGGTCTAATTCATACTCTGGGCCTTTTGGTTTAGCAGGCAAAGCGGGTACATTTGCATCATTCGCACCATTTTTAGAATTGGCACTCGTATTTTTAGCCACAGTCGTATCTGGTTTCTTGCCCGAACGCTTCTGAACTTCTTTTTTATATACGTCTTCTACCAATGTTTTATGGAAAACATCATAATTGGCACCTTTCCCAAAAGAGGGGTCTTTATCAATGATTTCTAAAATCGCAACTGCTTTTTGCAAATGTTCAAAAGTCGCATTTGCAGTTAAAAGCGTATCTAATTTGGCTAATTGTTCATACGTTTTGAGATAAGGTGCGGTATTTTTCGGGTTTTTGAACGAAAAAATCACATCTTTATAGGCTTTGCGCAAATCCACTTCGCCATCAAAGACTTCCAAATTCAAGGGTTGCCCGATAAGTTTCAACACAAATAAGCTCAAAATGAGGGTATATTTCCACTTCATAGTTCAATATTGGTTTTAATTTTTGAATTATAATTTAGTAATGATAAGTGATGGAACTAATTGATAATCAATTTATTGTAAGCAACTTATATAAATTGCAGCCATTTCCGCTTTGGAAAATTCTTGAAATAGGATGCGTATGATTTCAAGGATTTTAAGGATTTTTTCGGTTGAAAAGCACCAATTTTAACTAAAAAGTTCCTTTTTATCCTTCCAATCATACGCATCCTATTTCAGCCATTTCCAAAGCGGAAATGGCTGTATAAATTGATTACTTCCAAACACTTATCATTCATCATTATCTTACTTTTTGTCCTTATAAATTTGATACGCCAAATCTTTCATGGCAGGAATCAACGGATAAAAAAACAAAGTTTCTTCTAAACGAACACTTTGTTTAGTCAATTCATCTCGTTTTGCAGTCAAGCCGCGCTCTAAATGAAGACTCAAATCTGATTTTAACATATCTCTATAGGCTTCAAAATGAGCATCTTCAATGCCCAAATTCGCACTAAAATCAAATCTATCCGCAATTTCAAACGCAATATCAATAAATTTCTCAACTTCTGCAACAATATCTGTTAATTGTTGGGGTTTCAAGCGGTCATATTTGATATTATCTTCTTCTACAATTTGTGCATCCGTGCCACCAAGCAAGGTTGCTTTGATATCATCAGGGTCAAAATCCACTAAATTCGTCGGAGCTAACAAGCCGCCTTTGCAGGTCACTTCCTTCGGTTGCAAGGTTTCGCGCACGATTTCGAACCGTTGAGTACCATATTTTTTACCAAAAACGGTTTCAAGAATCGGTTTTGTCAATTTTTCTAACGTTTTATTATTGTCCGTTATCAGATTCAGAATCCGAGAACCATTCCCACTAAACGTCAAATAACGCGGCATTTCAACTTCTTTTGCCTTCATCCATTGCGCGATATGATAAATGATTGCCATGTAAAAAAACACAAATACAAATCGCATATCTTTATTTTCATCTCCACGCAAAATATTTGTAAACGAAATCGGCAATTGACGATTTTTTATTTCTTGATTGTTTTCCAACGAAAAGAAAAAAGTAATAATATCTTCCGAACGATTTGTTTGCCGAATCCCATCCAAAACGCGTACTAATTCTACTAAATGATTGGTTTCCAGTATTTTACGAATCTGACTTTCATAACGCCCAACAAAACCATTGGAATTTGCCGCCCCAATTTTGCTATATGCATCTCCAAAAATTGAATTCGCTGCAAATCGAAACGAAGTCAATGCAATGGGTTGATTGGTTTTAAAAATAACCGCATCCGTCGTTCCGCCGCCAATATCAATGGAAACCGCAGGTAGATTCGACGCAAAAACATCATGATTTTCCTTATAAAAATAAAAGGGTGCAAGACTTTCCGAAACTTCAAGTGGCTCACTCGCATTTGGAATATATTTTTTCCATATCTCTTTCCATAAGGTTTTCAAGCGATTACGCCTATCCGTCGTCATACTTGAAGGGTAAAACCATATCAATTCTGTATCAGACAGTTTGCCGCCATCCAATAAAACTTTGGAACGCATCATAAACGCTAATTTCTCAAAAAATGCACGCACTTTTTGAATACTTTCTTGGGAATTATTATTCGACCACTTCAAATTTGTTGAAATGCGTGTATGAATCGGAATATTTTCCTTTTCGTAAATAAATGGTATATTAAAATCTGCTAATGTATAATCCGTTCCGCCCGCAGCCCAATCCGTCGCATGCGCAACAATTGTGCGTTGTGGAAACCCAAAATGTTCTGAAGCACCCATTTTTTCAGGAAAAATCTGTCTTGGAACGATACGCAATGCTTCCGCACCTTCATAAATATCCTTTTCGGGGTCGTGCAAAGTACCAATTTGCAAATCTTTTTCCGTGATGTCAAATGGCACAGGTTGCAAATCACCTTTTTTATATTCGATATGTGTATTCGTCGTTCCGAAATCAACTGCAAATTTAAATTTTTCAGCACCGTCACTTTCCGTAATAAAATTTGGAATTAAAATGCCCTGCGCCACGCCTTCCACAATTTGAATGTAATCAAAATTGTCTTCCACTATTTTTATCGCAATCCCCTCATTCTGACGCAATCTTTTACGATTCCGTTCTTTTACCGCTTTTGTTTTAACTTCTGCATTATTGGCATTTTTATAAAACAAAAAATTGTATTTTCTCAAATGTGTGGCATCACTAATATCTCTATCTACGGTCAAAACGCGATAATCGGGTTTAACCGTCGGATGTTGCAAAAACGGATAAATCGTAACACCCAATTGACATTCAATCAACGCACCCTCATTGCGCGATGCGTCAGGCGTGCGCAACGTTTTTTGATAAGTCCGCGTGTATTCGACAAAAGAATCACCTTGAATCGGAATCCGAAGCGTCACCCAAACCCGTTCCGCATCTCGAACATTCATTTCTAAAACTTTTTTTGTCGTATTCGGTATAACGCTTTTCAAAAAATCAGTGTCAAAATAATCAAAAAAGGTTTTTGAAATCGGCAAAAGATAACCTTTTCCATCAGGATTTGCATCAATGACGTTGCCATCAAAATATTTTGCTTTATGAATCGGATAAACGAGTCGGATTAAATACGGTTCTAAAAAATCACTTATCAATAAAAATGGATATTTAATCCCCGTCAAACCAGGCAGTTCTCGATTTGCAAGATTGGGTTCTAAAACAAAATTAGGTATTTGAGTAGCGCGTTGATACGGATTTTTATGATAAATCATCGGGCGATGCTCGCGTTGAGACATGCCGTCATGATTTTGTTGCAACACTAAAGGTTTTTTATCGCCCACAAATTTGTTGGAATCAATTGCAAAATCACTTTGTACAGGCACATTATCCGCGTGTGTCTTTTGTTTTTTCAACGGAATGTACAAATTGCCATCCGTTGATTTCAAAATATACACATTATCATGTATCGCACCTGCATTCAACGGGTCGTAGATTTTGGCATAATCATCTGATGTCAACAAATTAATTTTGTTATATAAAACCATTTGTTCCCGACTCAAAATGGCTAAACATTTATCCAAATAAGCATTTAACTCAGGAAATTTGTGCGCAAAAGCTGTTCCAAATGCTTTTCGCATTGAATACATAAACAATTGAAAATCATCACTTCTATCATATAAATGTTTATAACTTTTGTCAAAAAGTCGGTCATTATTACTCATTGTAATATCCACAAAACTTAAATCATTCGCTGATGTGAAAAATAACGTCGAAGGGGATGTCCCGCCAATAATCCGATGATTATATTCCAAAATAAACATTTTATCGAAATCTCGAAAATTGTAAGCGGCGGCATCTTGTTCCAAATATAATTTTAAAACTTCGCCTAAACGCCGATGTTTTATATTGCGAGAATTCAATAAATGGTTTAAATCTTGATTTTTATCCCAAGTAATGACTTTGATTTTGTCTTTAAATCGGTCATAATGGAAGCATATTTCGCCCAAATCCAAACAATCTGAAACTAATTTGAAATCAATCAGCGTTCCACTATCCAACTTTTCCCCTTTCGTCATATTATGAAAAGCCGCCCGCACCAAATCTATGTGTGCAAACGGGCTCGGAATCGAAGTCGGCGCAATATGCGTTTGTCCTGCTGTCGGGTCCGCAATCGCATCAATTTGTGTGCGTCCATAAGCAGCCGAATTATACCAGTGTCCCCCTTCTACGGTTTTGTTATGAAGTGCTAATACTTTGCTCATAATCAATGCGTTATAAATTCAAAATTAAATAAATGTATGATAGTTTTAAAAACATGATTTTAAAATATTTTGTTTTGAATAAAATGTTTTTGTAAATTGTATGTAATCATTTTCAATTTCGCGCTAAATATACGGAATTACTCGCAATTTGCCATGATTTTGCAAAAATTCATGCTTGATTGGTGCATTTTAGACTTGACAGCAAACGTTTTTCGATTGAACAATGATTTCACTTAAATGATTTTCAAAATGCAATTTTAACCCATTCTAAAACTATTACTTGTTTTAAATTGTTGTGCCTACTTTGGTTTTGTTAAGTGGCTCATCATTTAATAAAACAGTTCAACAAAATAATCATATAAAAAATGAATCATTCCATTTTAGTAGCGGGCGGAACAGGCAATTTAGGCAATTTAATCATCAAAGCATTGCTTGAAAAGAAGGCTTCTGTGATTGCGGTGGTGCGCCACAATAGCGATAAAACAAAAGTTGCAGCATTGACAAGTATGGGCGTGAAGGTCATTTCGATGGCAACTTATAATTTGGCAGACCTTACGCAAGCATGTCAAGGCGTAACTTGTGTGGTTTCAGCCCTTGCAGGTTTGCGCGATACGATTGTGGATACGCAATCGGTTCTATTGTCAGCGGCGGTGGCGGCGGGTGTGCCGCGTTTCATTCCTTCCGATTATTCGACCGATTTTACGCAATTGCCCGAAGGCGAAAACCGTAATTTCGATTTGAGAAAAGCATTTCATCAAAAATTAGAGGCTGCGCCAATTGCTTACACGTCTATTATGAATGGTGCATTTGCCGATATTCTGGCTTATAATACGCCTTTTTATAATTTAAAAGAAAATAGTATTGGGTATTGGGGCGATAATTCCCATTTTAAAGTTGATTTTACGACTAAAAACAATATTGCAAATTTTACGGCTGCGGCGGCTTTAGATGCGACAACTCCAAAAATTTTAAGAATTGCCAGTTTTCAAATCAGCCCTGCTGAATTGGTTGCGAAGGCAAGTGCGATAAAAAAAACTACATTTCGTTTAATTCCAATGGGGCGTTTGGAAGGGCTTTCTGCCTATAATAAAAAAGCACGCGCCGAAAATCCAAAAGGTGAAAATGAACTTTATCCAAAATGGCAAGGCAGTCAGTATATGCACAGTATGTTTAGTGCACAGAATATTCCACTTGATAATAGCCGCTATCCAGAGATAGTCTGGGCAACTGCTGATGAAGTTTTGTCACGTATCTAATTTATAATCAATTGATTATCAATTGATTATAAAGATAACAATTGCAATATGCCTTAAAACGGTCTGTATTAATGAAACGCATTGATACAAACCGTCTTTTTTAGTCTTATTCTAAACGGACACGAATTCGACGAATTTTTCACTAAGAAGTTTTCATTTTTCCTGAAAAATTGGTGCAATTTATGGCTCGCTTTAAAAATTTATTACATACCCGAATGATAAGATAAGCCATTTTTAAGGTGACTTTTACAATTAATGGTAAAAGTCTCTAAATAGATTTAACAATTTTGACTACTTCTAATGGTTGATTCAACTCTTTAATTTCCAAAAAATACACACCAACAGGCAAATTTTCTCCAAAATGCAACTTCTGGTACGCATCTAACTCATTGAAAATCAATCGTTCTCTGCCTAATTGATCTATCACGCGCAAGGATTCTAATGGCATATCGGTTGTAAACGAAAATCCATCTTTTGAAGGATTCGGATAGGGTCTGCGCATCACAGAACTGCCGCCATCATCACTCACGGCAGCTCCAATCGTCGGACGTGTACAACGTGTTATGGTTTTGCAAAACGGTTGATACCAAGGCGATTGTGAATAATTTACGCCCACACAAACACTTCCACCTGTAAACCATTGTCCAAAGCTGAAGGTTGCTTTATAAGGTTGTCCTGCAACAGGCACGATAGATTGCGTTGCACCATTGCACCACCAATTGTAATTGATTGCGTTGGTACGTTGATTTGAATTCAACTCAAAAACGGTTACAGTATTGAGATTAACGCAATTCACACCGATTAAATCAACATTTGTATTTGCTTGATTTACAACAATTTGAATAATAGATGAAGTTGTTGTTGCATTTAAATTATCTGTTGCTTTGGCGGTTAAATTGTATGTTCCTGCGGCTAAATTGGTCCATGAAAATGTGTAAGGCGCAGTCGTAACCGTTCTAATCAACGTCGCTCCATTGAAAAATTCGACTTTTGCAATCGTTCCATCCACGTCAGACGCAGTTGCGGTAACAATCATTGAAATCGGCGCAAGGAATTGTGCATTATTAATAGGTGTGGTAATCGCAACAATCGGATTTTGATTAATATTTGTTGCCCGCACCGTCACCGTAATCGCCGTAGAGGAAGTCACTGCATTCAAATGATCCGTTGCTTTGGCGGTGATGCTGTATGTGCCTGCCGTTACGCCCGCCCATACGAACGTGTAAGGCGCACTTGTGACCGTACCAATTAAGGTTGTGCCATTGAAAAATTGAACTTTGCTAATCGTGCCATCTGCATCGGCAGCCGTTGCGGAAAGCGTTATAGATGCTGGTGTTACGTATGATGAATTATTGGCAGGTGCTGTCATTGAGACGGTTGGCGATTGATTCACCGTTCCGCTACCCCAATTATCCGCAGGCGATAACAAATGCGCTTTCACCCAAGTTCCCGAAGTCGAAGTATTATTCCAACCGCCATTCCCGCAAGCACCCACATTCAAAGCCGCCGAAGATTCCGCCTTATCGCAAAAACTCCAATTACACCAACTCACTTTAATATTGGACGGATTCGCGCCCGCGAAAAGGTTTAACCAATTTTGCGCATTGGTGTAATCGTTGCCACCATTTCCAGAATAATTACTCGTCCCCCATTCCGAAACAAATAATGGTACCGTTTGCAAAACCGTGGTGATATAACTTTGCGTATAATGCGAACCTGCGTAAAAATGAAACGTGTACATAATGTTATAAGCATTTGTACCCGTAATCGGGTTACTTGTAACATCTCCAGGTGTGCCACTCCAATTCGGCGTACCCACCAAAATAATCGCTTCGGGGTCATATTGGCGAATTATAGGAATGATTTGTTCCGCATAAGATTTAACGCTGCTCCACGAAACGCCATTTGGTTCATTACAAAGTTCGTAAATGACATGTTTTTTACCTGCATTTCGTTGTGCTTCCTGTCTGAAAAAGTCAATTGCGTCGGTGGTATGTGCATTTGGGTCACCAGGATTCAAAATGTGCCAGTCAACAATGCAATACATGCCCGTTTGTTCACACCAATCTACCAAATTATCAACTTGCGTTTTGATGCCCGTTCGATTACTGAGATAGCCACCTTCATCCACATACATCGCGGCGCGCAACACGTCGCAACCCCATTGCGTTGCTAAAGCCTGCGTCGAGGCGAGCGAAGAACAGTTTCCAAACCATTGCAAACCATGTGTACTCATGCCGCGCAATTGGATTGGGATGTTTGCTTCGTTACAAAGTTGGCGATTGATGACTTTGAGGCGACCGTTTGCGGCTAATGGAGTCGTTTGAGCTGTTGATAAAGGATGGAACGCAATTAAAAACGTCCAGACAGCCATCAAATAAATGATTGTTTTCATAAGTTGCGGATAAAATAGGTGAAAAATTACCATTAATAAGGTATTTTTTAAACCGCAAATATAAACATATCGTTTTGAATGGATTGTCAAAATTCTTAACGCCGCCCCTACTCTATTTACAATGGTTCAAATAAAACACTCATATTCAATTGATTTTGAATGGTTTGCAAATAATGTTCATTCGTTTTTGCGCCGAATGTGGTAAGCAAGGTCATAAAAATTGTTTTTTTTTGTTCCTATTTTTTCCATGAAAACTTGCCGTTTGTTCATCAAATTGGAAGCATAAGATTTATCAATCGGAACAGCCGCGTTATAAAATTTGATTTCAAACAAATTGATACAATTATCTTGTCTGTCCAACAATAAATCTATTTGCCTCCCCTTTCCCTTTCCTATTTTTGACCGCAACAGTAATTCTTTACCCGAGCAATCCTACTTAAATTGCGCTTTTATTTATTTAACGTCTAAGAATAGCCCACTTGCGAAAATAGCATTTTTTTATTCAACTGGGACGGTTTATATTTGCCCCAATTTTAATTACGAACCAATTAATTCGTTATATGAAACTTCAAGAAATCACCGCAACGAGCAAAAAAGCAACTCGGGACGGTTTCGGCGACGGCTTATCAGCAGTCGGTCAGGCAAATTCAAAAGTGGTTGCCTTGTGTGCCGATTTGGTCGGCAGTTTAAAAATGGATGCTTTCATCAAAGCGTTTCCACAACGATTCGTCCAAGTGGGCATCGCGGAAGCGAATATGATGGGCATCGCGGCGGGATTGGCTACGGCGGGGAAAATTCCTTACACGGGTACGTTTGCAAACTTCTCGACAGGTAGGGTTTATGACCAAATTCGTCAATCCATTGCTTATTCGCATAAAAATGTTAAAATTTGTGCTTCACACGCGGGCGTAACGCTTGGCGAAGACGGCGCAACCCATCAAATTTTGGAAGATATTGGTTTGATGAAGATGTTGCCAGGCATGACGGTCATTAATCCGTGCGATTATGCGCAAACAAAAGCGGCAACAATCGCCATTGCAGAACATTATGGCCCCGTTTATTTGCGATTTGGTCGTCCGTCGTGGCCTGTTTTCACGACGCATTTCCCGTTTGTGATTGGAAAAGCGTTGCCTTTGGCGGAAGGGAGCGATGTGACGATTTTGGCAACAGGTCATTTGGTTTGGAACGCTTTGGAAGCAGCAAAACGATTGAGTTTAGAAGGAATTAGTTGCGAAGTGATTAATATTCATACAATTAAACCGTTGGATGAAACGACGATTTTGGATTCGGTGAGCAAAACGCGTTGCGTCGTAACGGCGGAGGAACATCAACGACATGGCGGTTTGGGCGACAGCGTTGCGCAATTATTGGCGCGGCGGATGCCGACTCCGATGGAATATGTGGCAGTGAACGATAGTTTCGGCGAAAGCGGCGACCCAATGGAATTGTTGGATAAATACGGTTTGGGCGTGAAAGATGTGGTACTTGCAGTTCAAAATGTTTTAAAAAGGAAGAAATCACCTGTTTTGGTATAACTTTTTGTCATTCCGTAGGAAACTGAGTTTCCTACGGAATGACAAAAGTTTTCTACGCAATAACAACTAAAGTTTGTTTTTAATATATTCCAAACTTTGTTTCACGCTATCCAACTTATTCGGCATATAAATTTGGTCTTGCTCCACGAAATAATATTTCAAATCTTCGGTATGTTTGAAAATTTCGTTAAAAGGCATCGAACCCGAGCCAACTTCTGCAAATTTCACCTTTTTCAACACATCCATAACAGGCGGTGAAGGATTTTCATTGGTATAAACGACCTCCGCTTGTGCTTTGTCCATGTCTTTGACGTGCCACATCACAATCCGTTTTGGATATTTTTTGAACAATTCAACAGGATTCGCACCCGCCTTGACCGCCCAAAACAAGTCTAACTCAAATTTAACTAATTTCGGGTCGGATTCCGTTACCATAATGTCAAAACCCGTTTTGTCGCCGTCAAATTTCTTAAATTCCCAAAAATGGTTGTGATAAGCAAACTTGATACCCGATTTTTCAGCGATTGCCGCCGCTTTATTGAATTGCGCCGCCATGAATTTGTAACTATCGGCATTCAATTTGTCCCAAGTGCCAAAAGGCGGAATCGGCACAACAAAATATTTTTGCCCCAATTGCGCCGCCAAATCCAGTTGGAATTTGAGCGAATCTAATTTTTCATCACCAGGAGTCAATAAATCATTGATTTGGTAATGCCCGCTATGCGTTTTCAGCCCGTTATCCGACAAAAGCGTTTTCAATGCTTTGGCACTCAAGCCCCAAAACTGATTTTTGCCTTTGGCTTCGTAACCAAAATACGTTTCAACATGATTGAAACCAATTTTACCCAATTGAGTCATCGTGCCTTTTACATCCTTGCCCAAATCATCGCGCAACGTGTATAATTGCAGACCAATTTGTTTTGGTCTTTTAAAAGAATTGGCAAGCAAGTCGGATTCTCCGCATAAAAGTCCTGTTGTCAAGACGCTTGCTTGTTGAATAAAAGATCTTCTTGTTGTCATAATATAAAGGTGGTAAATGAATAGTTATATAATGGTCGTAAATATCCGAATTTTTGAATCAGAAACAAAACAAAAACGGATATTCTACTCCATTTGACAATAATTTTTGTTAACAAAATAAAAATGCGCTCTCAAAACAGGTTTGAGAGCGCAAGTCAAATCATTTTTTACAAAAAAAACAGCAAATCATCCTTTATTTGGAATCTTCGTCCCCATCCTTTGCATCAAAATAATTACTTTCTTCACGATCCAGCTTATTACCACTTTTAGACATTTTCTTAAAATAAATCGAACGTTGTGCCGATTCTTTTCGGAACATTTGTTGCGTTTCTTCTGTATTCGCATTGAAACGCATTGAATTTTGAATCGAAAGAGACGCAGCAACGGCGGTCACATCATGATTTGCACCAATATAAGTGAACGTCCAACCTTGTGGTCTCAACTCCTCAATCAATTTTTTAATACCTGCGCCATTCCATTCTTTGGAAGCATTTTCTTCGCCATCCGTAAGAATCGTTACCAAAACCGTGTAATTCGTCGCGCCCGTAAGACTTTTGCGCAAATCCGTTACGCCGATCCCAATCGCATCAAATAATGGAGTCATAGATGCAGGTTGATAGGAGGCATCATTCAACTCTTGCAAAACAGCAACAGGTTGATTAAACAATTTTGTTTTAATACCTAAACCATTGAAAGTCAATAAAGTAATATGATGCCGTTGCGTTTCATACTCTTTTTGCAAGTGTTTAATCGTTTGAACCGTTTCATTAAAACCGCCAATCGTTGCTTGTTTAATGCTTTGCATAGAGCCGCTTTCGTCCAAAATGATGAGGTTGTAAACTTGAATGGTGTTTTCTGTATTCGTCATGGAAACCAATTTTTAGGGTGAAAAATTATTTTAATTGTCATTTCCATCAACCAAGTTTTGCGCCGAAAAGTTCCTGACATGAATATTTTAAAACATTTAATTTAGTGTTATTTGAATTGAATCTTGAAAAATAGGTTGTTTCATTGAAATTAGATGATATAATCATTTAATTTGAATAAAACCTTCCATATAAAAATTGTAAAAAAAGAATAAAATCCCGTTCGGGGATCGGCTTTCAGCGTTTTTTGCAAAATTTTATTGGCTCAAATCGTTTAAAACAAAACACAATCAAAATAAAATAATTTAAGTGTTTATTCTCAATATTTAATTTTGCAATCTTCTTTAAAATCAATTTAAAAAATGTTTTATTGCCCAAATTTTATTTTGCCACTTTTTTTAAGAAAACAGAATCCCTACATTACAGCATCCCTAAAATAAAAATCGTTTAGTGTTGAATTTTGATGGCTATTATCAAATTATACTGAAATAGTGTATTTTTCGTTTTTAAGAATAATGAAGCAAAATTCATCATTACTTACAAACCAATTAAAGCAAAAACGATGAAATCTTATCATCCTATTTTTTTAATTTTATTTTTAGTCATACATACTTCCTTCATTATCAAGCCAAAATGGGGATTACAAGCGCATCAAAATATCAATCGTTTAGCGGTTTTCACGTTACCGCCCGAGATGATGCCGCTTTATAAAAAAGAAATTGCCTATATCACCGAACACGCCGTTGACCCCGATAAACGCCGTTACGTATCGCCCACAGAAGGTTGTCGGCATTACATTGATTTGGATAAATATACTTTTTTGCCACATAACATCTTAGATGCGTTAGCATTACATACGCAAATTTTTATTATAAATCAAAAAAATGATACACTTCAATTGACAGGTTATCCCAATGTCTTGTTACGCAAGCGCGATTTTTTCTTCAAATCCAAAAGCATTAAAACCTTGTTTAAACGCGATTCGCTTGCAATCGCAGATACCATTTATAGACAATTTATATTTCAGAACGTTTTAAAACAATATCAGGATGGAACATGGGTGATTTCAATAGACTCGTTCAATAAATTGTTTGAAAAAGAGCGATTTATAGTGAAAGGACAGTTCAAAAAGGTTTGGGCAAAAGATGTTTTATCGCCGACGGGCATTTTGCCTTATCATTTAATCGCTATGCAAAAACGTTTAACGCAAGCGTTTATCAAAAAAAACAAACAAACTGTTTTGAAATTAAGTGCCGAAATCGGTCATTACATTGCGGATGCACATGTGCCATTGCATACGACGCGCAATTACGATGGTCAATTAACCAAGCAAAATGGGATTCATGCGTTTTGGGAAACACGATTACCTGATTTATTTTCCGATAAATACAATTATTGGGTTGGGCAAGCGGCGTATTTTGACAAATCCGATGATTATTATTGGAAAATCATTCAAAAATCGCATGCTTTATTGCCCAAATTGTTTGAAATCGAAAAAGAAACCGCACAAATGTTTCCAAATTATAAAAAATGGGTGTCCACTACAAAAAATGGTGTTACCTTAACGCTTCAAACGCAAGAATACGCAATGCTTTTTCATCAAAAATTGGATGGCATGGTAGAGCAACAGATGCGCGATGCGATTTTGGCAGTTGGTTCGGCATGGTATTCCGCATGGTTCGAGGCGGGACAACCTAATTTAAATAATTTGTTTGAAAAAATGCCTCCTGCCAAAGACGATTTACCCAATTTAGATACTACAATCTATCACAAAAGCAATATAATGTTTGGTAGGGATGAAGGTAAAATATTTAAAGAATAATCATTTGCCACGAATTACACGAATTTTCACAAAAGCGTTAAAAAAAAGCGTTAAAAATGCGTGTAATTCTTGGCAAATAATTGTGTGGATTTTTAACAAATGCTGCATCTATCTATTGAAAAGACATTCCAATTTCAAAATAATTATTGGCTTTTAAATGTAATCAGATGCAAATTTCTTTTTTTTCTCAGAAAATCACTCTTTTTTGTCTATTTTTAGCTGTTTTGGGGCTGCAATGCAAGTCTGAAATGGCTCCCAAACGCAGTAGTCCTAAATCGGAAGCGGCTCCTGCGGCAGCCTCTGCGGATAGGGCTCCATCAAGTGCAGTAGCGAAAGCAGCCCCTGCCCCGCCGCCACCGTCTGCAAAGATGTCTGATAAAGCCGCCGCGCCGTCTGAAACGGAATTGCCTCCTCGTCAGCCCAGAGAACGCGCAGGTTTATTGACCGCAGGCGAATGGAATGACAATGAACATGAATCATTTTGGCATGATTTAATGAGTGGTCAAAGCGATTGGCGAACCTTGAAAGATTATTGGAAAATGTATCCAACACAAGGTATTTCATTGACAATCAATGATCAACAAGGTAATAAAATTCATGATGTGAAAATTGTAGTCGAGTCTGAGAACGGAAATATCTTGTTTGAAGGGCGCACAGATAATTTGGGCAAAGCAGTCCTTTTTCCTAATTTTGCACAAGAACGCGCTCATTCTACCTTCCGAATCAAAGCCATTTATCAAGACCAAACCACTGATTTAGGCAAGTTTAATGCGCAAGATACTCAAATTCAGAAACAAATCAATGTTGCAAAAAAATCATATAATAATGCAGACATTATGCTTGTCGTAGATGCGACAGGTTCGATGGGCGATGAAATTGCTTATTTGCAAACGGAATTGGCGGATGTGGTCACGAAAGTTAAACAGCAGCATAGCAATAATTTGAATATTCGGCTCGGAAGCGTGTTTTATCGGGACAAAACCGACGATTATGTAACGCGACCTTTGCCATTTACAACAGATTTGAATCAAATGATGTCTTTTTTGAAACAACAATCCGCAGGGGGCGGCGGTGATTTTCCAGAAGCGGTTGACGCGGCATTGGAAAGTGCGTTGCAACAACAATGGAGTGAAAATGCTATTGCTCGGATTTTATTTTTGGTTTTAGACGCGCCACCGCATCAAGATGAACAAGGTGTGGTCGAAAAATTGCAAAAATATACGCGTTTGGCAGCGAAAAAAGGGATTAAAATAATTCCAATTGTGGCAAGCGGCATTGACAAACCTACAGAATTTCTAATGCGTTTCATGGCGAAGGCGACGAACGGCACTTATATTTTCATTACAGATGATAGCGGGATTGGCAATAGCCATTTGAAACCAACGGTGGGCGATTATAAAATCGAACAATTGAATGAATTAATGATAAGAGTATTGGATAAGTATTTGAAAAACAATGTTTTGTGATTTTATATTTAGTTTATGGTAGAAAAAAGTTGGGTTGATAGAAGTACGGATTACACGGATTATCACAGATTAATATGGATGTTTAAGGTTTAAAATCCGTATTAATCTCGTGAAAATCCGTGTAATCTGTACTTCCATTAACCCAACTTGTTTCTGTATTCCAAGTTAGGGCAACTCTTTTAAGCAAGCAATCAAACTTTCCCGCCAATGTGGAATCTCAATTCCAAACACTTTTTTGATTTTATCTTTATTCAAAACACTAAATGGAGGTCGTTTTGCAGGCGTTGGAAACAACATTGTTTCAATCGGTTTTACGCGCACAGGCATTCCGCGCAATTCAAAAATCGTTTTCGCAAAATCATACCAACTCGTCACGCCTTCATTGCTATAATGCCAAATCCCTTTGAATAAAAAGGAGTCAATCTGTTGATTTTCAATCTTTAATATAATGTCAATAATTGCTTTAGCTAAATCTCTTGCTGCTGTCGGCGTACCGATTTGGTCAAAAACAACTGAAATTTCAGGTCGTTCCTTCCCCAAACGCAACATTGTTTTCACAAAATTATGTCCAAAAACACCATAAACCCACGAAGTTCGAATCACAAGTGCCCTATCACAATTTTTCAAAACCGCCAAATCACCCCGCAATTTGGTACGCGCATAGACTCCTTTTGGACTCACAGGGTCGGTTTCTTTAAACGGAATGTTTTGTTTAGAGTGATAAACATAATCTGTTGAAAGTTGAATCATCGTTGCATCCGTGATTTGACACGCTTGCGCCAAATGTTTCGCACCCAGTACATTAATATTTGCTGCCAATTTTTCATCCGTTTCAGCGCGGTCAACCGCCGTGTACGCGGCACAATTGACGACATAATCAATCGGATTTTCGGCAAAAAACGTTGTTACAGATTTTAATTTGGTTATATCTAATTCATTTCTATCTGTAAAAATAAAGGCACAATTTGTAAACGCATTTGACCAAAATCGAAATTCTTGCCCTAACTGCCCACCTGCTCCTGTAATTAAAATAGTTCGTTTTTTCATTAATTTTAGTTAATTGATAATCAATTGTTTAAGTGTTTAAATGATGAAAAGGCGTAACCATATAAAATGGTTTATGAGCTCCCAATTGGGGATTTACTTTATCTTTTTCTGACAAAACAGCCTCTGACAAATCAATTTCCCAATTAATTTTTAAGGCGGGGTCATCGTATGCAAGCCCGCCTTCCATATTTTTGTCATAGAAATTATCGCATTTGTACGCGAATTCTGCTATTTCGCTTAAAACAACGTACCCATGCGCAAAGCCGCGTGGTACAAAAAGTTGTTTTTTATTTTCAGCACTTAGCCGAATACTGAACGATTTGCCATAAGTTGGCGAACCTTCGCGAATATCTACGACCACATCAAGCACTTCGCCCTCGATGCAGCGCACTAATTTAGATTGCGCCGAGTCGCCCAACTGATAATGCAGTCCGCGCAAAACGCCAAAAGTAGAGCGCGCTTGATTGTCCTGCACAAAATGAGCATGAATCCCTGCCGCATGAAAGAGATTTTGATTATAACTCTCAAAAAAATAACCGCGACTATCGCCCCAAACTTTGGGTTCAAAGATAATCAAGCCTGCAAATGCTGTCTTTATGAATGGCATCAGATAATAAAATTGGATTTTACGTTTGCTCGAAAATGTAGTTCCTACATGAAATATCGCTGCAAAATTGCGACAAAAAAAACAAAGTTGCGCGATTTTTAGAACAAAAACTATAAAAGTTCCAAAGTGAATAAAAGATTTTTCTGCTTTGTAACTTCTATACTGAAAGTATCCTCAAAATTTTAAATGGTTCGATTGTCCCATTAAATTTGCCAATTTGTATAAAATGCGCGCTCCAACATTGCCATCCCATTCATTGCCAACACCGCCAACTTCCGATAAATCGAAACCAATGATTTTGCGTCCACTCGAAACCACCATTTTCAGTAAATAAACCGCTTCCCAAAACATCAAACCGCCTGCAACAGGTGTGCCTGTATGCGGGCAAAGATTGGGTTCAAGCCCATCTATATCAAAACTAATATAAACATTTTGTGGCAATGTGCCAACAATTTCACGACAAATTTGCCTCCAAGTTTGCCCCTCAAATTGCATTTCGCGCAAATCTTGGTCATAAAAAACCACATTTCTACCCGCAGATTGACGCACTAAATCGGCTTCTGCTGCGCAATAATCGCGGATTCCTACATGCGTAATGCGTTGTAAATTTTTGATTTTCAATGAATTATAAAAAATACTCGCGTGCGAATACAGGAAACCTTCATACGCATCTCGCAAATCAAAATGGGCATCTATTTGCAAAATCCCAAAATTTTCATAACGCTCACTCAATGCTTCTAAATAACCAAGCGGAATACTATGTTCACCGCCGATTAAACCAACCAATTTGTTTTGATTTAACAAATCTTTGGTTTGTGTATAAACCCAATTTTTAAGTGCTTCACATTCAATATTAATCTCATTTAATTTTTGCTGCATAGCGGAATTTTCGGACAAAACGCCACCATTTTCTAAGAATTCGATGTATTTCTTGGCTTTTTTACGCCATTTTTGACTTTTTTTCAACCAATTTTCATCCGTTGGGCGGTAAAAAATGCCATATTTCCATGCATCTGGCACATCCGAATCGTGCAAATCCAATTGAGAAGAAGCCTCTAAAATATTGTCGGCTGCTGTTGCCGTTCCGTCGTTGTACGAAACCGTCACATCCCATGGGACAGGCATTAATACAATGCTTGATTCTGATTCGTCGAAAGGCAATCCTATAAAATTACCGTTTTTTAAACCGACTCCATTGGGGTCGAATTGTTCTATTTTTGTTTGTTTTGACATGATGATTTTTTTAAACACATAGGTTTATAGGAAACATAGTTTTTTTTAAACACATAAGTTCGTAGGGAAACATCTGTTTAGAGAAAAAAATCTATTATGAAACAACTGCCGTAAATGACAGATGCAATACCATTTGTGGTGAAAAAAGCGAGGTTAATTTTACTTAAATCATTGATTTTCACCAAAGTATGTTGGTAAATTAATAATCCAATGAAAATGATTACGCCAATCCAATGCAATATGCCAAATGTTTGGCTATGCTGATTGATGTGATACGCAACAAAAATCAAAATAAACGCGCAAAAAAAATGTAAAATATTGGATATTTGAAATGCACCTTTTTTGCCCATGAGTACAGGAACGCTATTGAGTTGCATCGAACGGTCAAAATCTTCGTCTTGCAGCGCGTAAATAATGTCAAATCCAGAAACCCATAATAAAACAATCATTGCGTAACCAATTGGAATTGAAGCAAATACACCTGTCACTGCCAAATATGCGCCAAGCGGAGCCAATGACAAGCCCAAGCCCAATACGAAATGGCATAACCAAGTAAATCGTTTGGTATAGCTGTATCCCAAAACGACCGCTAATGCGACAGGTGATAACAAAAAACACAAATTGTTGATAAAATAGGTGGTTGCAATAAACAAAATGCAGTTCAAAATGATGAAAATCAATGCAGATTGAGGCAAAATGGCTCCTGCGGGAATTTCTCGAATCGCTGTTCTTGGATTTTTTGCGTCAATGTCGCGGTCTAAATAGCGGTTGAACGCCATCGCCGCACTTCGCGCAAATACCATACAGCCGAGAATGCAAAATAATATTTTTAAATTTAAGTTTTTACCAGTATTTTCTACTGCTAAAAAATAGCCTACCAATGCGAATGGCAAGGCAAAAATCGTATGACTAAATTTAATAAGCGATAGATATTTTTTCACGAGCGATTTTTTTAAAGTTGCGGCGCAAAAGTAAAAAACGTGTGGCACAATCATCACATTAAAATCATTATTTTAAAACCTGATTTAGAAACGTTTCAATTTTACGTTTTTCCTTGATAAATTTTTCTGGCTCAAAAGTACCATAAGTATCACCACCGTAAGGTGCTAACGTATTGATATTCATCATTGACAACTTTAATTTTTGATGAATCTCAAGGATTTTCAAAATGGGATTCACGCTAACAATATGTTTAAAATCCCATGAGACAAAATTTTGAATCTCATTCAACGTCGCACATGCCAAATGCAACGCATCATCTTTTTCCGTAACGGGAAATGCGCCACGCACAATATATTGTTCGGCAAGTAGCTCCATTTCGGGCGTGATTGGAAGGATTTTAACATTTGCCTTCTCTAATAATTCTAATGCACCTTGTTGTTTGACGGGATTGCCCCATTGATGCAATTCTTGAATAGATAAATTTGATGTATAAATATCATATTTAAAGGCTTCATTTTCAAACCATTGTATGGTGATATGTTTGCGCATGGGTTTTGTCAGGTCAAAAGGCGCACTTGGAACAGATGTGTCGAGAAAAAGTTTTATTTTCATAAAAAAGCATAATAAAAATTGCGTCAATTAGCCAATTGACGCAATTTTATTTCAAAAAACAGTAAATTAATACGCCGTTTCCACTTTTCCAGAACGTTTACGCTCACTTTCTTTCAAAAGGATTTTGCGCAACCGCAACGATTGTGGCGTAACTTCCACATATTCATCTTCTGCACACATTCACAACCAAGTCACTTGGGCGATTATTTTCGCCAATAACTTGTCCTTCATACACTTTTTCGCCCGATTCGATGAAGAAAAAGCCTCTTTCTTGCAAATTATTGATAGAAAAAGGGATAGATTGACCATTTTCCTTAGAAATCAACGAGCCATTTTGACGACCTGGAATGTCACCCTTATGCGATTGAAACTCAATAAAACGATGTGTCATCACAATTTCACCTTGCGTCATCGTCAACATCAAACTCCGCAAACCGATAATTCCGCGTGATGGAATCTCAAATTTCAAGATCATTCGCTCCCCTTTCGGCTCCATGCTCACCATTTGACCTTTGCGGCGCGTCACAATATCAATCACTTTTCCCGAATGATATTCAGGAACATCTATATTTAATTCCTCTACGGGCTCACATTTTTTGCCGCCAATATTTTTGATAATGACTTGTGGTTGACCGATTTGCAACTCATAACCTTCACGGCGCATCGTTTCAATCAATACCGAAAGGTGCAAAACGCCCCGTCCAAAGACTTTAAACGCATCTGCCGAATCGGTTTGAATAACTTTCAACGCCAAATTCTTCTCCAATTCCTTTTCCAAACGGTCTTTTACGTGCCGACTCGTTACAAATTTGCCTTCCTGACCAAAAAAGGGAGAATCATTGATAGTAAAAGTCATACTCATCGTTGGTTCGTCAATGGTAATCGCTGGCAATGCTTCTGGATTTTCATAATCAGCAACCGTGTCACCAATTTCAAAACCTTCAATACCCACAATCGCGCAAATATCGCCCGCTTCTACCAAATCCGTTTTGACTTTCGCCAAACCTTCAAATACATATAATTCTTTGATACGACTTTTTTGAATTGTGCCATCTTTTTTGCACAAAGAAATCGGCATACTTGGTTTCAAATTGCCTCTTTTCAAGCGTCCAATCGCAATCCGACCAATATAATTGGAATAATCCAATGATGTAATCATCAATTGTGGTGTTCCAATATCAATTTTCGGCGGCGGAATATGTTCAATGATTTGGTCGAGCAAATACGTAATATCACCTGTTGGCGTGTGTGGTTCTGCGCCCATCCAATTGTTCCGCGCGGAACCGTAAACGACGGGGAAATTTAATTGATCTTCCGTCGCGTCCAACGTAAACATCAAATCAAAAACTTGTTCATACACCAACTCAGGTGTACAATTGGGTTTATCCACCTTGTTGACAACCACAATGGGTTTCAAACCTAATTCCAATGCTTTTTGTAAAACAAAACGAGTTTGAGGCATTGGCCCCTCAAAAGCATCCACGAGCAGCAATACGCCGTCCGCCATGTTTAACACACGTTCCACTTCTCCTCCGAAATCGGAGTGACCAGGAGTATCTATCGTGTTGATTTTCACCCCTTTATAGGTAATGGAAACATTCTTTGCGAGAATGGTAATGCCCCTTTCGCGCTCTAAATCATTGCTGTCCATGATGAGGTCGCCTGGTTGCTCATGCTCTTTATAGAGCTTTCCAACAGCGATCATTTTGTCAACAAGGGTTGTTTTGCCGTGGTCAACGTGCGCGATAATGGCGATATTTCTGACAGATTGCATGAAGTATAATACTTTTACGATTGCGTAAGAATAGAATTTTCAACTACTTAAATTCAAGAAAAAAGATATTTTTAAAATCGGCTGCAAAATTACAACCTTTTGACGACATTTGCTCACTTTGATACAAATTAAATTGATTTCGGATGACGGTTCACAAAGATAAAAAGAATTTTAATTCCGAAATCCCAAATCCCAAATCAATTAATTCTTGTAACTTCGCAGCGATTTTAAAAAGAATGATGCTATATTCATCATTCATCATTTATCATTCATCATTCCTATAAATTTTCTTTAAATGCACCCACTCGGCTATGATACAATATTACGCCAAAAGCGAGGGAAAATTGCGGCAATTGCCAGAGGCAGAAACAGGCTGTTGGATTAATGTCAGTGCGCCTATCGCCCGCGAAGAAGTGCTTGAATTGGCTGAAAAATACGCCATTCCGATTGATTTTCTAACCGACCCGCAGGATATTGACGAACGTGCCCGCCACGAACGCGAGGACGAAATGCGTTTAATCATCCTCAATTCACCCGTCCTCAATAACAATATTGATAAGGACACTCAAGCGATTTATATGACGATTCCGTTAGGAATCATTATTACGATTGACCATGTGATTACGATTTCTGCCTTTGAAAATCCTGTTATTGACCAATTTTTGGAAGACAAAGTTAAGAATTTTGACCCTTCGGATGATAAACTTTTTGTATTGCAAATTTTAGCGCAGAATATTCAGCGTTATTTGAATGGTTTAAAACAATTGAATTATAAGCGTAATGTGATTGAAAAAGAACTCTATGCGAGTAGTCGAAATATGGAGATTAAACAATTATTGAGTATTGAGAAATCATTGGTTTATTTTGTTAACTCATTGTATGCCATAGAGTTATTAGCGATGAAAATGAAACGAATTGATTTTTTACACATCCGCGATGATGAAGATAAGATGGATTTGTTTGAAGATATTATTATAGATAATTCTCAAGCATTGGATATGGCGAAAGTTTATACAGACATTTTGGGCGGGACGATGGACGCGTATGCGAGCATCATTTCAAACAATTTGAATATTGTAATGAAACGATTGACGACGATTACGATTGTATTAATGGTGCCGACATTGATAGCGAGTTTTTTTGGAATGAATGTCAAAATACCGTTTTTCAACACGGATCATCCGATGGCATTTTTTACGATTGTGCTTATCTCATTGATAATGAGCATTTTAACGTCTTGGTTTTTCAGGAAAAAAGATTTAAGTCAATAGAATGATGAATGATAAATGATGCATTTTGCAAAATTCATCATGCAAATAAAAATATTTTTAAATTAGCGAATATTCGCTAAAACTTCTTATCTTGCAGTCTTGTTTAGCGTTATTAAGATTGCCGAAGTAATAGATAAAAAATAGATGATGTTGATTTGTTTTACAATATATTGATTATCAATAAATTATAAAATTAATTATTCATCATTCATTGTTTATCATTCATCATTACCTAAAAATTTTTATTTAAACGATTCAAAATTAACCATTTATGGAAGATGCATATATCATCGCGGGGTATCGGTCTGCGGTTGGCAAGGCAGGACGCGGCGGTTTTCGCCACTACCGTTCAGACGATTTAGCGGCAGATGTCATCAAACATTTGATGGCGCAAGTGCCAGAATTAGACCCCGCATTAGTGGATGACGTGATTGTAGGGTGCGCCAATCCCGAAGGTGAGCAAGGTTTGCAAATCGGTCGTCAAATTGCGCTTCGGGCACTGGGCAAAGAAGTCCCTGGTATGACGATTAATCGGTATTGCGCATCTGGTTTGGAGGCGATTTCGATTGCGGTAGCGAAAATCAAGTCCAATATGGGCGAATGTTACATCGCGGGCGGCACGGAAAGTATGTCGTTATTGCCGATGACGGGTTATAAACTCGCGCCTTCGTATCATGTTGCGGCGAATACGCCTGATTATGTGGTCGGCATGGGCTTGACTGCGGAGGCGGTTTCTAAAAAGTTTAATATCAGTCGGGCGGCGCAAGACCAATTTTCTGCAAAATCGCATGAAAAAGCGGCTGCGGCGATTGCAAATGGCTTATTTAAGGCTGAAATCGTTCCAATCAACGTCAAAGAAGTGTATGTTGAGGACGATAAGCGCAAAGAACGCGATTTTATTGTGGATACGGATGAAGGTGTTCGGGTCGGAACAACACCTGAAGTTTTGGGCAAATTGCGTCCTGCGTTTGCAAATAACGGTTCGGTGACGGCTGGAAACTCGTCTCAAACATCGGATGGAGCTTCTTTTGTGTTGGTGATGAGCAATACGATGGCAAAAAGGTTGAATTTGAAACCAATTGCGCGGATGGCGAGTTGTTGTGTTGCGGGGGTTGAGCCGATTATTATGGGCATCGGACCTTGCGCGGCGATTCCGAAAGCGTTGAAAAAAGCAGGTTTGAAATTGAACGATATAGATTTAGTGGAATTGAATGAAGCGTTTGCGGCACAGGCGTTAGCGGTGGTGCAGGAAACGGGTTTGAATCCTGCTATTGTGAATGTGAATGGTGGGGCGATTGCATTGGGGCATCCGCTTGGGTGTACGGGTGCGAAATTGTCGGTTCAATTGTTCAATGAAATGCGGCGCAGAGGCAATCGTTATGGCATGGTGACGGCTTGCGTTGGGGGCGGACAAGGAATTGCGGGGATATATGAACTGTTAAACTAATGTATTAAAAATGAAATGATTGTGTTTAAACGATGCAATCATTTCATTTTCAATGATAAAAGCATGATTGAATAAAATATTTGTTAGATAACTAAAATTCCTATAAATTTGCCTTTAAAATTAAAACTACACTACTGAGTTGTTAAAGATTTAATATGTAAATAATTGATTATCAATCTATTTTTCCCCGCAGATTTCGCAGATTTTCCCGCAGATTCTCG
>JBEEMZ010000035.1:0-26688 GCA_041192405.1 Bacteroidota bacterium
TCATTTTCTTTTATTTCTGGCATCATTGAATCGTCGATAAACTTTAAAGCAAAGGTGTCATATCCCGTCGTGGTTAAATCAATTTTTTTGATACCTATAGGAATATCATGTTCTGTTATAAATTTATTAGCATTTTCCCATTCAAGAATTGGTATTTTAAAAGACTTTATCTGTTATGCTTACAACTTTTCGTGTACTAAAATAAATATAGAATGATGGACTAATTGCTAATTTCAGTGTTACAAAATATGGAGCCGATAAGAATGGTTAACTTTTTCACAATAGTGAAACGCTTTTTTGTACTGAAACAAGGAAAAATTCTGTTAAATAAACTTTCTCCAAAATTTCAAGTGTTAAATGGCCCTTTTAAAGGCATGAAATATCCTCATATTGATTTGGGCAACTCGTCATTACCAGCAAGAATTGTTGGAAGTTATGAAATGCACCTATATCCAATTATAGAAAAAATAATTTATACACATTACATTGATATGATTGATATTGGCTCATCGGAAGGTTATTTTGCAGTGGGTTTAGCAATGCGGATGTCGCAGACAATGGTTCATTGTTTTGATATAAATGATGAAGCAATGGCTTTTTGCAAGACAATGGCACAGCTAAATCAAGTTCAAAACATGACTTTCGGCACTTGGTGCGCCCCCGAAACACTCATTCAGTTCCCTTTTCAGGGTCGTGGTTTTATTTTTTGCGATTGTGAGGGTTATGAATTGACTTTATTTACGCCTGAAGTGGTAAAGGCTTTGAAAAATGTAGATTTGTTGATTGAATTGCATGATATTTTTAACCCAATTATATCATCTGAAATTAAAGCGCAGTTCCAGCAAACGCATCATATTGAAATTATAAATAATGCCAATAATGATTATTCAACTTTGCAAGGACTTGAACCGTTATCATGGTTTGAAAAGAAAATAGCTATTTGGGAACATCGTGGAGGCATTGGAAAAAACAGCATCATGGAATGGGTATTTTTAACGGCTAAGTTAGGTTAGTTAGTTAGTTAACTCAATGATTATCAATGAGTTAACTAACAAATTCTTTAATTTTTTTTCGGGTCGTATAAGGTGAAAACGCGGCTCACATTGAAACCCCAATGAATTTTTCCTGCAAAAAAATCATCTGTATTGTTCGTCACAAAACCATATTCAGACATAGAAGTAGAATTCGTGAAGTGCAATTGGAAAACGTGTCCACCTGTTTCGATATCGCAACCAATGGATACTGAATTATAGAGCCCCGATTTCAACTGATTTGGCAACACATAGATATACTCGCCTGTGAGTGCGAAACGCTTGGAAAGTTTATATCGCGCACCTACACCCATCGCCCAAACAATATTTTGTTCTGCCGAAGTTTCTACCAAATTGCGCCAAACCATTGTCGGAGAGAGTTGCAAAGAGAATTCTTCATTAAACTTGCGACCGATAATCAATTGATGAACATAAAAGAGTCGAGATGAAAAATAATTATCACGGTCAGGCACAGCCCACTTTTGGGTTTCCAAAGCCATCGAAGCTAAGACTGACAAAGTGACAGGCATATTCTTTTTACCCGAGCTTTGACGCAAGATACGCCACTTCAAAAATCCGTCTAAAGCCTTGCCAACACTGTTCCTATTAAAACCAATTCCAATATTATCAGTGATGCCATAATCAAAACCAATCCGTTGTGAGGCGGCATCAGTACCAAAAAAATCATAAAACCCTTTATCAATTGTAGCAAAACGATGAGAAATTTTAAAATCTAATACGCCTTGCGCCGTGTTTTCCAACGAGTGCATATTGATAACTCGATTTGTTTTAAAAGAAAACTTAGCATATTCGGTTTCCTCCTGTTCATTCAACATACTTAATAAATCACCAGTTGTATCTTTTTGATTTTCAATGGGTTCTGTTCTTACAACTTTTGGGGGAGCTTTTTCATGTTTAGTAGCTTCCTCAATTGCAGCTCTTTTTTTGGCAATTTTAGCGACTTTTTCGGCTTCTAATCTTTCGATTTCTGCAGCTTTTGCAGCATTTTCTTCGGCTATTTGTTTTGCTGCTACTGCTTTTCGAGCATTTTCGGCAGCTAATTTCGCTGCTTCCGCCGCTTTTGCAGCACTTGTGGCAGCCCCTTTTTGGGCATCTGTTGTTTTTTTAGGCGGTTGCTTGGATGTATTTTTCTTATCTGATTGCGCCATAGACATGAGACTCGTACTCGCCAAAAGGAGTAAACAGAGTATAAGATGTTGAACTTTTATCATTTGTAATCGTTTGATTAATAACAAATTGCGTCAACTATTTTAAACAGTTGACGCAATTTAAATAATTTTAATATGAAATACTTTTATTTCTTTTTCATGTCCTTTAAATGGACTTTCATTTTTGCATCAGTAGCGATTTTATCTTTCACTGCGCCAGGGATTGCTACCCCATAATCAGCCAATTTCGTTGCAAATTCTGCATGTGCTTCTGTGATAATGCCGCCTTTTACAACCACTTTTCCGTCTGTTGTGACATCCTTCGTTACGCCATGCATCGTCAACTTACCTGACACTTTGACAGAATAATTTCCATCTTTTTTCAAATTCACATCTTTCAAAGTCGTAATTGAACCTTTAAAAGTCGCACTTTTGAATTTTTTAGATTCCAAATAATTTTCATTAAAATGCTCCTCCATCAAAGCGCGTTCAAAATGGAAGCCCGTTACTAAAACGCCAATTTCAATCGCGCCCGTTGCGGCATTGATTGTGGCAACGGTTTTGGTATTTTTTGCTTCAATTTTTTCGGGCGAACCTTTTGAAGTTGCGTCAAATTCAATTGTGCCGTCCTTCGTGATAGAGGTTTGCGCCGTTGCAACCATCGAAGCAGACAACATCGCCATTGCAAAAATTACTTTTTTCATTGTTAATTTGATTTTAAAATTAAAATTTATAGTAATTTTAATTAAAGTTTAAATTATTGAAAATCAATTTTTTGAATCTTAATTAAAAATTATTTTACAGGCACACAACGCCCAATTTGAATGTCACCCATATTAATACCATTGCAAAGCCCTTGTAAAGTCACTTCTTGACCTACCTTATAAGCCGCTTTTGGCTTTTCTGAAAAGGGGTCAAATGTGCAACTAATTGTTTTAGTTGAATCACCTGATTCAAGAATTAAACCACCGTGCGTTGAAGAATCCGCTTGGATTTCTGTAATTTTGCCCGTTATAAGTAAAATTTTATTGCTATAAGTAGAATCGGCAGCATCTTCGCTGCGCATGCGCACATAAGCAGAGGCGAGTTCTTTCGCAGAAATGGTCATATCCACTTTTTGTTTAGCAATATTCGCATGTGGTTTCGTCCACATTCGGTACGCGACAAAACCGCCCACAAATGCAGCAAGCAACCCAAAATAAAACAATTTTTTTAACATGGATCTTTATTTTAGTTGGAAATTTAAAAAAATGATGAATGACCTATTTTCATAATCAATTGATTATCAATAGATTCCGAAATCTATTGTGGCATGCCTGCGGTAATCCAAGCCTCAATTTTGTTCACTGTACACGCGGGTAATTGAGCTGCACCTTTTGGCATATTCGAAAAACCAGAAGCATGTCTCATTGAACCCAAAAATGCCGATTTGCTTGCTGTCGCGTAACTTTTTGTCGTTGCGTAAGTAGATAAATTTGCGCCAGAAGCTGCCCGCGCTGCATCGTGACAACTCGAAGTCGCACATTGTGAATTCATTATACTTGCAACAAAATTAGTATATGTAATTCCAGTCGTTACACAATTGACATCAGGATAAAGCACATCGGCTTTATCAAAATAACAACTTTCAATGGTTGCAACTGCACTTGCAGCGAAAAATAAATGGATTAAATAATTCTTCTTCATTTTAAAATAGCGATTCATTTTGTTATTTGTCGCAACAAACGTTTTTTTAGTTACGAATATTGTGACGCTCCTAACCATACGCAATATCACTTAAAGCGGTTGCTTTAACAAAAGTTTAATACATTGGGAACAGTTTGTTCGTGACATGATTAAGCATCGGAAACTTTGAAGGTTTCCGATGCTTACCCTCTAAAACGACCCGACATGATTAACATAACTGACTCCTTAATGCACTTGTAAGTTGATATACGTTGCAACACAATAGATTGGATTGCACAATTATTTTTTGTTTTAAAATGGTTTAATTCACAACAAGTTATAAAAGAGACCCACTTGCCCGTCAATGTATGACAAATGATAATCATGTCCAATATTAGTAGGCTCTGCGGTTGTGGTTGCTTGAAAAGAATAATTCAATATATTAAAAAAAAGGATGTAAATTTAGTATTTACCCCCTTTTTCTTAAAATATCCTTGCATCTTTTTAATTAATAATTTCTTAAAATACTTTTTTACAAAATTATTAATTAAAATAAATCAAATAACCGAACTAAATCTCGTCCATTGGTTTTGTGGCAGGAAATACAACCTGCACCTTTTTTAGTGACCGAATACGCAATTTGACCATTTGCATTGTATTCCGCCCAAAGCCAACCATTTCCAGCATTAGAATCATTGGTCGCTTTTTTCATAACGGCGTACAATGCTAACTGCCCTGTCGCACTGTCATACAGCTCTTTTGCGACAATAGAACCTTCGGGAAAAGTACCGCCGACAGGCAATTTTCCATTGCTCGTGAGTGCATTTTTGGCAATTTCGTTAAAACGAACCCTGAAAAAGCGATTATGCGGGCTTTCAGCTGACGACCCTACGATTGCAGTGCTGTTTTTGTAAAAAGTGTAGCCCGTCGTGGTGCTAAATTCGCTGAACAGCATGGTTTCCATGTCGGTATTTTCTTTTTTACAACTTTGGGTAAAACCTGCGATTGCAACAGCACAAAATGATAAATACAACATTTTTAATTTCATATCTCCTAATGAATGATGAATGATGAATGATAAATCCATTTATTATTGAGTCGAAAATTAAGCCGAAAGCTTACAAAAAATAAAAAACTTGATTCAAGTTACGACTTAAATCAAGTTTTCCAACAAATCAATTTGGATGCGTTATCTTTTATCAATCGTGGACACTGGGATAAAACCTGTGATATTAAATTGAAAGTGCTTATTTTCAATGGATAACAAATTCGATTTATCTGACATAAAAACATTATAACCAACAGTTGCTTTTAAAAAAGGCAAGCCTAATCCAATTTCAGGGCGCACTACAAAATTTAATTTGCTAAAATCGGTATAACTAATCGTTTGAACGCCCAACACAAAAAGCATCTTTTCCATCGAAATACCTGCTTTAAATCCGAAAAGATGGTTTTTACCCAATAAATATTCTGTTGAAATACCATAAGTCAGTGCAGAAGGCACAAAATCTTGACCTTCCCATGTATGGGTGCGATGCAAACCAACCTCCAAATACTGCAATGCCGTATCAGGCGTGATTTTGGTGTTACTTTGATAATTGTAGCCGAGCAAAAGGTTATATGCTTTTTTTTCATATTTGCGAATAGAGTTATATTTTTGACTCCATCCGATAATCGGCAACATTAAAAAAAAGATTGTAATAAATGGTTTCATGTTTCTGATTTTTATTTTAAAACAAAAAAGAACAAATGACGTGACTCACTTGTTCTTTTGTTATTTTTTGAATATAAAATAATTATATTTAATTTCTAAAATTGTGGACAAAGCAATTCATCATTCTCATAATCACCCAAATAAACCAACGAAATTTCAAATGAATTTTGGAATTTTTTATAATTGGTCAAAGTTGGAATATTCAAATCATAACTTAAACCAAATAAAATATTGTTAAACTCCATTCCAAACAACAATGCGACGGCATCTAATGAAATATTATTTAAATTTTTCACAGGTCGCGCCCAACCACCTATATGTATAGCCGTGCCGCCTGTATTCAGCACCGACCGAATATTTGCACCCAAATTCATTTCAAGATGCGGTCCTTGCGCTGCCGCTAACACTCTTGGGGTGAACGTCACCCGCCGATTTACTGGAATGGAAACATTTAATTGCGCGGAATAGCGTGTAAACAATTTGTTAGGCGCAATATCAGGGCGTTCATAAAACGAAATGTTGGGCTGCGCAAAATGATGCATCGCAAGTCCCACAAAGAGACCTGTTTTGCCTTTTGGCGCGGACGTATAGTTGATACCCGCCGATAAATCCCCAAAACTAAAATTATTTTCAGGCAATTTTTCGTAACTGGGTTTGTCAAATTTGCTAATGCCATCGAATTGGTCTTGAAATGATAAATAATCATAATTCACATTTCGTTGATTGAAACCGAATTGTACACCCGCAGACAAATATTGCGTATTAAAGGTATTCAACGATTTGTGGTACGCCGCCGAAATACCTAATTGCGTCGTGCTAAAATCAATTTGATCCACACGGTCATTCATAAACGTGATGCCTACCCCAATTTTATCCTTCGCAGCAGCCGTCCGACTCATCGCAAAACGCATATCCGCCCCAAACGCAAATGTTTTATACGGTTGATCCAACAACGCACGCCATTGATCACGGTACACACCGCCGACCCGATATTTACCATCGAATGCGCCCGTCAATGCGGGGTTCAATTGCAACGGAGCCGCATAAAATTGCGTGAAATGATGGTCTTGCGCCATCAAATAGAAGCTTTTGAATGCAAAAGCGCAAAAAAGTGCCGTTTTTTTCATAGAAAATAAGTAGATTTTGGATTTTGGATTTCGGATTTTGGATTTAAAATTTCGGATTTTGAACTGGAACGTTTGAGATTTTAAACTGGTTTATAGTTGGAATCCGAAATCCGAAATCCAAAATCCGAAATTTGAAAATATTTTACGCACGTTAAACGGAATTTACGGTTTTGTTAGTATTTTTGAGGGTTATTTAAAACAAGTTTTAAGTTTTTTAAAATATTTTATTCAAGAAAATAATAATTCATGAAGTATCCTGCGGTTTGCAAATTGAGCATTATCCCCGTCCGAGCAGAGGCGAGCGATTCTACTGAAATCGTTACGCAACTTTTATTTGGCGAATTGGTGGAAGTTTTGAGCGTTAAAAAACTTTGGGCAAATATTCGTTGCGAATGGGACGGTTACGAAGGATGGGCAGATGTGCGTCAATTTCAACGCATTACAAATACGGTTTTTAATCAATATAAAAAAGATTATGCCGTTGCTTACGATTTGGTGCATCCTGTGGCGAATGATACTCATTTTATTCCGATTACGATGGGTGCAAGTTTGCCACTTTTCGATGGCGTGAATTTGAAACTCGGTGAAAAAAAATATCATTATAATGGTACTGCAATTTTAAAAGGGCAGTGGTCTCCGACTCAAGAACGGGTTATTAAAGTGGCACGTCGCTATCTTTACGCGCCGTATTTGTGGGGCGGGCGGTCGCCTTTTGGAATAGATTGTTCTGGATTGACACAAATTGTGTTTAAATATGTCAATATTCGGTTGGCGCGAGATGCCAGTCAACAAGTCGAACAAGGTAAAGTGGTGGATTTTATCCATGAGTCGAAAGCGGGTGATTTGGCATTTTTCGAGAATGATAAGGGCAAAGTGACGCATGTAGGTATTGTGTTAAGTCCAACTGAAATCTTACACGCATCTGGTCAAGTACGCATTGATAAGTTAGATCATCAAGGTATTTTCAATGAAGAACGCAATGAATATTCGCATCGGTTGCGTGTAATTAAACGCATTTTGCCTGATATAACGCCTACAGAAATTCCAATTTTGCCAACAGAAAATGCAGAAATTATGGACACTCAAATTTCATTATTTTGATTTTTTAAATATAAAATAAGTTGTTAATCAATTAATTGAAATCGCTATGCAAATAAATTAAATATTTCTAACAAAATAATTACAAAAAAATATTGAAAAATAAGGGTAAAGTTTTGTGAACAGTAAATATCTTGTTATATTTGCCATAACTAATGATGACTCTTAATGAAAATTGACAAGGAACTTAATCAAGAGCCTTTTGCGAACGAATATATTAAAGCTGTAATTAATATTCGATTTACCGCTTCTTGGTTAGATTATGCCATCACGACGATGCTCAAACCGTTTAATCTCTCGACGCAACAGTTTAATTTGTTGCGTGTGTTGAGCTTAATGAATGAACCTGCATCTATCCGCACTTTGACAGACAAAATGTTGGATAGAAACTCTAATGCGTCTCGTTTGGTGGACAAATTGGTGGAAAAAGGTTTGGTAGAGCGTCGGATTTCGGAGGATGACCGCCGCCGTGTAGAGGTTTCGATTACGACGGAAGGTTCTAATTTGGTGGATGAAGCTAACAGTTTGTTGGAATATGCTATTACTGAAAAAGCAAAAGTGATTAGTGAAGCGGATGCGCGCCTTTTAAACGAATTGTTGGATAATTTGCGCCAAAGTTAATCATTGCAAACATATAGGGCGATAGGAGTCATAGATTGTTGTATTTTATTGATTTTCAATATTTTATAAAGTAATAAAATCTATGGCTCCTATGGCTCTATGTGTTCGCTATAATGCGACGTGCATCATCTCTTTAAAACGTTGTACTCTGCGCTCAATGCGCTCTTGTGTTAAGCCTTTAATGCCTTCGATGCTGAATTTTTCAACACAAAAAGAAGCCATCGCAGAGCCATAGACCAATGCGCGCTTCATATTTTCATAAGATATATCACCTGTTTTTGCAATATAACCGATAAATCCACCTGCAAAGGTATCGCCCGCGCCTGTCGGATCCATGACGGATGCTAATGGTAATGCAGGTGCATAAAACATTTTGTTTTGATGAAAAAGCATTGCACCATGTTCTCCTTTTTTAATAACCAAATATTTCGGACCCATCGCCAAAATCACTTTCGCCGCATTCACCAATGAATATTCGCCACTTAATTGACGCGCTTCCTCGTCATTAATCGTTAAAACGTCTATTTTTTCAATCACTTTTTTAAGGCTATCCATCGCAATGTTCATCCAAAAATTCATGGTATCTAACACCACTAATTTGGGTTTTTGTTTCAATTGGTTTAAAACTTGCATTTGAATATCTGGTACCAAATTGCCGAGCATGATGTATTCTGCATTGCAATAGGACGCAGGCAAAATCGGGTCAAAATTTGCAAGTACATTTAAATCAGTGACTAATGTATCTCGATGATTCATATTTGTATGGTAACGACCTGCCCAAAAAAAAGATTTCTCCCCTTTTTTGATTTGCAAACCTTCCAAATCTACGCCTCTTGATTTCAAATAATCCAACTCTTTTGAGGGAAAATCATCGCCTACAACCGCAGACAATTGAATGTTTTTTGTAAAGTAAGAAGCTGCAATGCTGATGTAAGTGCATGCACCGCCAATGACCATTTCTGCCTTTCCGTGTGGGGTTTCAATCGTGTCGAAAGCGACCGTGCCGACTGTTAATAAGCTCATAAAAAGATATTTTATATTTTTTTGAAAAAAGATTTGCAAAATTCCGATAAAAAGTTGAACTTTGCACTCGATTTAGAAAAAATAATTTTTAAACGGTCCTGTAGCTCAGCTGGTCAGAGCACCTGACTCATAATCAGGTGGTCCTTGGTTCAAGCCCAAGCGGGACCACGCTTCCAAAGCAAAAAATGTCGTTGTTCGGTAATCGAATAGCGGCATTTTTTTATTTGAATTTGTTCCAAAGTTGCTCCCAATCAAATTTAGTGCCCTCTGCAAGTTTTTATAAACACAAAAGCCGCAAACCTATTACAGTTTGCGGCTTTGCGCCCCTTCATGGACTCGAACCATGGACCTACGGATTAACAGTCCGGCGCTCTAACCAACTGAGCTAAAGAGGCGTTCGTGCCTTTGTTTTAAAAAGCGATGCAAAGATATAACGCTTTTTTGAATTGCGCAATAGGTAAGTGCATTTTTTTTTATTTTTTTTAAATATTTTTTTTGTAAACGGATTTTTGGAGCAAAATGGGGGCAGAATCTGCCTTCAAAAGCATAGAAACTTCGATTTTATCGCCCAAATATGCCTTTTTAAAGAAAATTTCTTTTTTTGACATTGGTTGCTCACTCCGAAAAATGCATTCTAATTGATAATCAATGATTGATAAATGAATTTGAATGGGAAAAGAATAGGGGTTTTGAAACTTTAAATCTTTATAACCATATACTACCGTCGCGTCAGAACCCAATGGCGCAAATCGTTCTGCCTCCTTATTATGGTACAAATCCACAGAGTGATTGTATCTTTCCTTGATTTGCATGCCCGAAATCATCGCAAGATGATACAAAATTCCTGATAATTGACATAAACCACCGCCATAATCTTCTTTGATAACGCCCGAAATGATATTTCGACTCATTCGATAACCCGTTTTCAAAGAAGGTTGACCCACAATTTGCCAAAATGAAAAAATCTCATTCGGATAAATCGTAATATCATTTAAGGATTCGATGCCTCTTGAAAGATTATATATTTTATTTTCGGCATATTCATTTTGATGAATCGGTTGCGTAAGCACATTTGCATACGCATATAAAACATTTTGTTGCTTGGTTTGCGCAAATAAACGGCTGTCACCTGATTTAAAATCGTTATATTTGGTCAACAAAATTTTCGCTTGCAAGCGCAATGAGGCTGGAATAAATTGTTTTACATTCATTTTTTTTCTAATGAGATGATTAAGTAAGAAGCATATTGTTTCAAAAAAGAATTGCAAAGCCATGAATCTACCTGCCGCAAAAATGGTCTTAACCATATTGGCATTCGTGGCATTCGATGAATCGGGACAAATAAAATGCCTTCATAAGTGGTTAATAACCAATCATTTGTAACTAAATTTTCAATCATTTGAATCGAATAGGCACTTCCACCATGCCAACTTTGTGGACGCGTTCCGAATAGATTTCGTCGTTTTGAAGACGGAAAATCAAAACTGCAAATATCCTAAAAAAGTTCCTTCAAAGATAGAAAAAATGCGAATTGTGCGCAAAAAAAGCGATGATACACCTTCAAATAAGCTTCGTAAGTGGTTAGACATTCATTTGTCTCTTGCCAGAATTTATAGAAATATTGAATTTTAAATAATGGTGAATGGCGTAATTGGTTAATTATCAACGAATTACGCCATTCATACTTTCACGAATAGATTCGCGCCAGCAGAGGGGTAGAGGGAGCAAAAATTTAAAAAAATTTGCTCCCTCTGGAAGTTTTTCTTTTTTATGAGTTACCGATTCGCTCGTTGTAAGCTATTTTGTGTCAAAAACAGAAAGAAAAAAATCACACTTAAAAAATAAATCGTATCCGCCAAGTCTATAATCCCGCGACTGATGCTTTGATAATGGTAATCCAAACCCAACATTTGCACCAAATCATCGCCCGAACCAAAGAAAATGGGCAATTTCGACAAAAATAAAAATCCATAATGCACCATAAAACATAAAAACATTGCCAATAAAAACGCAACAATTTGATTAGTTGTCAACGCAGAGGCAAAAAGTCCTATCGCCGCAAATACGCCACCCAACATCGCCAAGCCAATATAACTGCCCAAAATGGCTCCAGAATCCAAATTGCCTTTCGGCGAACCCAATTGATAAATCGTCACATAATATAGTATCGTCGGAATTAATGCAATAATCACTAATAACCAAGCGGATAGATATTTGCCTAAAATTAATTCGTAATCGCGCAAAGGTCTTGTGACCAATAATTCTAACGTGCCCGTTTGCTTTTCCTCCGCAAACGAACGCATCGTAACCGCAGGGATTAAAAACAAAAACACAGCAGGCGCGATTTCAAATAGTGAATCTAAGGTTGCAAATTGATAGTTCAATAAGCTGTAATCGGGGAAAACCCAAAGCATTAATCCCATTATCAATAAAAATACGCCTATCACGACGTAGCCCGTCAACGAACCAAAAAAGGATTGAATTTCTTTTTTTAAAATACTTATCATATTGAAAATCAATGATTTTAGAAAAACTTACTCAAAATAAGATACGAATTTCACAAATTTTCACGAATCTGGGGCGAAATTCGTGAAAATTTGTGAAATTCGGGTCTAATTCAAAAAGAATACTTTTTTAGCAATCAATCCTTTATCGGTTTTGACCTTCAAAAGATATTGTCCATTGTTAATATTCAAACCATTCAAATTTATAACTTGTTGATTATCAATTTTTTGATTCAAAATTAATCGCCCATACAAATCATATAACTCAACCGATTCCATGGAACCGCCCACATTTTCCAGTGATAAATGCAATTGACCTGTGCGCATAGGATTCGGCGAAACGGTCAAAAGGTCATTTGGAACCATTTCATCTGTACCAATTCGATAATACGTATAAACCGTTTTTGAAACATTGACCCAAATTTGCGTCAAGCGATTGAATTCATCATTGAATTCCTCTAACACTTTGCCATTCGCATCTACCGTAAAACGATACCGCACAATCGAAGTAGTCAGGTTGTTAGAAATGTCTGCACCTTCAAAATTTAATTGAACTAATTGATTTTGAGCATTATACATATAAGTTGCTTTCGTCGCGTTTACTAACGAATCCCATGTAAAAGGCACTATTGGCATTCCAAGAGGGTTCAATTTCGGCACATCATAACGCACTTGCGCCAACTGCCCTGCTGCGTTATACGTGCGCACATAACGCCCATCCAACACATTCGGATAACCACTGATGTAGTCATCTATGAGGGTTTTATCCAAAAGTCCCGCCGCATTATAGGCTAAGGAGTCTTTTTGATACACATTCCACTGATTCAACGCCGAGTCATAACCCAAATTGTAATAATGCGTTTGCCGACCCGATGCCGCGTATAGATTGCTGTCCAAAAGTTCCCAAAGCCAATTCGCTGTCCCTATATCAAAACCCTCATATAATTTTTTTTCAATGCGTCCACCAGTACCGATTGTATTTGTTTGGCGATAAACGGGTAAAAATGCAGGTGGTGTCCCTAACCCAAACCGAATTTGTGTCAAAACACCCGTGCCATTATAGGTATAAACAGCCGTTCCGTCATCCGTCCATTGTGCATTTTCATAGACTTCCCTTTTTGACGATTGTTGTAAACCATTGGCACTGAACACATTCGTAAAACGACTTGAATCCCGCCATTGATTATTAACCCAAATCTGGGTATGCGCAGTTTTGAAATTTTCGACGTTTTTCGGGAAAATCCAAAGTGCTTTTTCGGGAAAATAATATTGAGAATAATCTTGCCAATCTAACCATGATTGGGCTTGAATTGGTGTGTATGAAAGTACAAGCACCATGAAAATACGCCAGAATAGATTTAACTTCATGAATTTTAAAATGATTGGATGAAAAATGGTTTTAAAACGCAAAGATAGCTTTTTCATTGAAAAAAGGAGGCTCGCAACTCAAAAAGATGCAGCTGAACCATTCTAAATCATTGATAATCCATTTTTTAAAAAATAAAAAAACGTTGTTGAGGTTGTCATCTCAACAACGTTTTTGCAAACACATATAGATATAGGTGACAGAGAACGCATCCTCAATGAATGCACCTATGTCACCTATGTCCCTGTTTGCAATTACCGATGCGGCACGCCCGAATATTGTCCATTATTCCGTTTCCACAATAAGGAATCTAAAAAGTTCACATCCGCATCCAAATTGAAATCACTATCTCGATAGGAATCAAACATGCCCGATTGTATCTTCCAGTATTGAGAATCAAGGAAATTTATATCAAAATTATTGGTATATGTATTTTTTTTGCCGTCGCAAGCAAGCATTGTCCATTTGCTACTAACCAATTTTTGACCCGTCGAAATCGGATTATCAAGGATATAACCGTTGAATTGAGTGAAATCGTGCCGAATCACACCGCCCGTTAACAATAATTGTCCCGAAGGACTCATTACGCCCAGATGATTGCGATGCTCCACGACCACAAAATAACGTTTATTAAACGGCAAAGACCAGCAATTATCCACAAAACTGACGCGCCCATCTCGATGTAACAAGCCCGCTTTGCGCAATACAACGCTGTCCGCAGACGCGCTATCCGAACGCAAGGTCACTAAAACCCAATCCACCACCGTCGTATCATAAGTTGCAACGGTCTCATTTCCAGCGTAATTCCAAGGGGCTTTATTATAAGGCTGTCCCGAAGGAGTCGGAGTACTGAACATACCTATCGGCGTTTGACCTGGCAATAAACCACGTTGATTCAAAACAGTCTTCATTAAACCCGTACTTACATTCAACGGTCCCTCCATTAAAACTTTAATATCCAATGCAGTACAAGTGCAATAATTTACTATATCATAATTCAACGGGTTGAAAACACCGCCCGAAGTGATTTGATAAGTATCATAATTGCCTATCGTGTCGCGCAAAATAATCCCCATTACAGCCGTCGGCGGTTGTGCCAAATTCGTCCGCCAATTCATAAGCAAATGCGTCGCTGTATCCGTCGCGGTCATTTCGAGGGTACTTACAGTTGTCCAAGCGTTTGGAACCAACTTTGCACCCCGCGCCGCACCTGAATACGAAATATTCAAAGTAAGGCGGCTCTGATTTGCCCCTAAAGCACTATCTGTTAAAGTTTGTGCATTGTAATTTGAGTCGGATGCTGCCGCTTGATTGGAAAAATTATCTTGATTCAACAAAATTGGCGGGTGCATTTGTGCCGTATCATAATCAAATCTGAAAGTGGAATTCCCCATTAAAAACGGATTTGTGCCATCTTGCGCCTTCACTTGTACTTGAATTTGTGCTTTTTTCGTCGCGCAATTGTAACTTTTCAGCACTAATTGTACTTCAAATTGGGTTGGACAGATTTTAAATAACAAGGCAGTTGCCGTTTTTTCAACATAAGTGCCTGTTATAGCATTCCAATTTGCGCCCACCGTCAAGCCTGTAATGCCCTCTGCTGTCCTGTAACTCAAACCGTAAACGCGATATTGTCCTACCAACACATTTGTAAAAGACATATTCGATGAAATTTGTTGAATTATCATCGTTGTATCCGTCAAAACATATTGTTGTGTGTAATCCACCGCACCATTTGGATTCGTTAGATTGAAATAAATGTTATTTCCAGTCGCATTACACGCCAAAGGCGTACAATCATCGTCTTCACCGTCAATTTTACCATCGCCGTCATCGTCTAAACCATTGTTGCAAATTTCTACGGCGGCATTACAATTTGGCGCAATTAATACGATAGTCGTATCCGTGTTACAAGTAGTCAAGCTGTCTTGAACCCGAAGTACATAAGTGCCTGCTGTTAATTGCTCAAAACCATTGGAATTTTGCCATGTAAGACCATTGTTTTTAGAAAAACGAAGGTTGTAACCCGACATATTTAAATAAATTTCGCCATTATCCAAGTTCGGGCAACTCGCCAAAGTTGGGTTCGTTTTAACAATGCTCGTCACTGTCGGCGCATTACAAGCAACTGGAATCACAATGGTACATGTATTGCTACCATGCGGTGAACCAATTGTTATATTATAATTTCCAGCAGGTGTAGCTCCGTTATAATCAATTGGTATTGAAATACTTGTCTGACCTGCAAATAATTCTGTATTGATTAAGCCACCACTAAAATTAGTGCCTGATACCGTAAAACTAGTGGTACTTGTTGCCGTCACGCCCGAAAGATTCACCGTAATACTGCCCGATTGAGTGGTTTGATTCGCAATGAAAGTCCCATTCACCACCGCAATTGCGCAATCAAATGTAAATGGGGTCGCAGGCGGCGGTGCCATCACCCAAACCGCCCCAAAACCCATACCTTCTCCACCAAAACCGTTGATATCAAAACCCATCAGACCGCCATTGCCAGAACCATTGAATGTAAACGGTATTGCAATCGTATCTTGACCCGCATTCGGCGCGTAAGTGCCACCACCCGTGAAACCGTTGCTCAAGATGCCAAAATTCATCGGCAGCCCCGTCCCACCTGTCAGCGGGATGTATAAAATGCCTGTTTGACCGCCATTGCCGTTCGATATGAGGTTGCCCACTACGGCTCCATTGCCAATGAATTGGAATAGACTACAAATCTTTATCGGCAAAGCATTTGATAAGGAGACGCAATTCCCGCCAATCGCATTCAACTGAGTCCCAACCGTCAAGTTTGGAGCTGGAACGCCTTGATAATTGACTACGTACCCTTCATATTCGCCAACATTAACATTTGCAAGAGATGGCGTTGAACTGCGATACTTAATGATGCCTGCTGAATCTGTTAAAATGTATTCCGTCGTGTAACCGTTATTTGAGTTCTGACCAAGCACGACAAACCGCACCGTGTCCCCTTGAATGTAATCACAACCATTTGTATTGGCACTTTTAACCGAAACTTGGGCTAAACACGTCCCTGAAAGACTTTGAGCCGAAGTGACCGTAACGGCATGATTCCCAATCGGATTAGAGCCGTTGTAAACCACAGGGATGGCTACAAATTTTTGGCTGTCTCGCAAAACAGTCGTTAAAGTTCCCGTAAAACCATTGTTGGAAACCGTAAAAGTCGCGCTTCCTTGCAAAACATTTTTCAACGGTACGACTAATGTACCATTTTGATTCACCCCGTTCGCCTCAAAATTAGAACCCGTATTATAAACCGCTTGACTAAAATCGCAAATCGCTTGTACAGGAATATTCTTTGTACAATTGCCTGTTGCTTGCGAAGAAGTCACTGTTACAGCATGATTGCCCGCCGCGCCTGACCCGTCGTAATTGACTAAAATGTTTGCTTTTGTTTGTCCCATCATAATTGGAGTCGCCAAACTGCCCGTAAAACCATTGTTGGATACCGTAAACGTAACTTCTCCTGCGGATTGTGTTACAAAATCTATGGTGATAGTGCCGTTTTGACCCGAAACGCCATTTGCAACAAAAGTACCTATCGGCGTAACATTTGCAGCGCAATTAAACGTGGCTGCGCCCGCAGTTGACGGTGCAACCACATTTGCTTGCACCGAACAACTGCCTGTACCTTGTGCCGAAGTAATAGTTAACGATCTCGAACCGATTGTTCCGCCGCCATTGTAATTAATTGGAATGGCTATAATAGCTTGATTATTAACTAATTGCGTTGTCAACGAACCTGCAAAACCTGTGCCCGTCACTAAAAAAGTTGCCGTTCCCATACTTGTGCTCGTAAGCGGAATCGTAATGTAACCATTTTGATTTGCGATATTGTTTAACACAAAACGACCCGCTACCGTTGCCGAAACGCAATCAAACGTAAAATTACTTGTTGGAGCGACTACATTGATATTCAATCCGCAACCGCCTAAACTTTGTGGCGAAAGCACGGTCACAGCATAATTTCCTGCTTCCCCTGCGCCGTCATAAACAATTGGTATTAACACCGTTGATTGTCCTGCCGTCAAAGTCGTCGCCAAACTGCCCGAAAAACCACCGCCCGATACACTGAACTTTGCCTCTCCTTCAGTGGTATTGAAAAGTGGAATCATTAATGTACCTGCTTGATTACCTACATGATTGGCAGTAAAAGTACCCATCGAACTCGCCGACGCACAATTGAACCCAAAAGTGGCTAAAGGCGGTTTGACCATCGCAACAGGTGTACAACTTCCTGTACCGTGTAACGAGGTCACGGTCATTGAGTGATTGCCAATCACGCCCGAACCGTCAAATCCAATCGGAATTGAAACCCAAGTTTGTCCTGCCGCGATATTCACCGCCGCAAAACCAGTAAATCCATCGCCCGTGACCGAAAAATTAGCGGTACCTGCGGTTGCTCCTGTTATCGGAATCCTCAACGTACCGCTTTGACCATTGATATTGTTCGCGTAAAAGTTACCTACTGTCGTTGCCGCCCCACAATTGAATGTAAATTGCGCCGCAGGTCGAATGGAATGATAGTATCGGATATTGAAACCTTTATATTCATAACCTGCTGATAATACACCAAGATTCGTCGTAATGGCGATTTTATAATCCGAATTGGGTTGTAAATTCGTCCATGCTGGATTGAAGGTTGGATTCGCGCCGTCATTTGCAATATTCGCCGTCACAGGATTGGCACAAACCGCATCCGTCAAGGCGTATAATTTATAGCTCCGACTTGCTGAAACGACTTGCATTTGCGTCGAAATTTGTGTCGTCCCACCTGCAAGTTGAATTTCTTGTATGACACCGACTTGCCCGTTCGAGTCGGTGCGAATCGTTGCATAAGTGGTGAATGTGCCTGAGGTGCGCGTCAGAGACGGAGCGTAATTTTTGGAAACTTTACCTATACCCGCTTGTGCCGCTGGTTTATTGAGGTACTGCTTCACTCCGATGCAATCTGGAACTGCGCAACTGCCACAGGTTTGGGCATTACTATTTTCTTGGAGGAGGGCGAAAATGAGTAATAACCATTGGATTTTAAATGGTATATGATTGATAATTTTCATTCATGTAATTGTGCTGATTCGTTTTATAATGATTGGTGGTTGAAAATTAGGATTAAATTTTTGAGGCGCATTTTTCCCACAGATTTTCGCAGCATGAAGGTTCTAAGCACCCGAATCTGCGAAAATCTGCGGGAAAAATAACCTACTTTTACCCTCAAATGAAACAAATCTTATTTAATCCTAATTCCAAGCTTCCAATTATAGCCCAATGCGCCCGCCTGTTGCCTTACAAGCAACCTTGACAATCGCTGTCCCTGTACAAGTACCTGCACCATTTGGCGAAGTAATTGTTAAAATGCGTGAACCTTCTATTCCTGTACCATTGTAAGTAATCGGAATTACAACAGTTGTGGTATGCTCGTCCAGAATACCTGTGAAACTGCCTGTAAAACCAATGCCCGTCACTGTAAATGTCGTGCTGTTTGACCCAATCACCGTTACTGGTATTGAAATCGAACCCGTTTGTCCTGCAATGCCATTCGCCATGAAATTGCCTTTCACCCGCGAACCCAAACACTCAAACGCATATTGAATATCCATCGAACTCACCACTGGAACCACGATGGTACAGTTATTCGACCCGTGCGGCGACGATACAACAACAATATAATTGCCGTCTGGAGCCGCACCATTATATTGTATCGGAATCACAATACTGGTTTGCCCTGCGGCTAATGCCACATTTTGCAAACCGCCCGCGAAATTAATACCTGAAACCGTGAAATGAGTCGTTGAATTGACAGTCACACCCGTCAATTGTAAGGTGACACTTCCTGTTTGAATCGCGCTATTTTGTACAAATCTGCCATCCAACGTCGCCGTTGCACAAGTGAAACTAAAAGGCGTTGGGGGCGGCGGCGGCATCATTGTCACATTGATAGAACAGTTACCCGAATTTTGGAGCCCAGAAATCGTTACCGCACCCACGCCGCCAGAACCAGAACCATTATAAGTGATTGGAATAGCGATCGTGTCTTGTCCTGCTGTTAAAACTTCCGTTTTCGAACCCGAAAAACCACTCCCAGAAACGGTCAAAGTCACTGAAATCGGTAAGGCGTTTAAAACCGTTGCGTACATCATACCCGTTTGTCCTCCAATGCCGTTTGCGATGAATACGCCCGTGTACGAACCGTTACCACAATTGAATTCTAACGCAGGACAAACTTTTATGGGAAACGCATTCGATAACGAAACGCATATACCACCAATCGCATTCAGATTTGTTCCAACGGTCAAGGTCGGCATAGGCGTTCCTTGATAATTCACTGCAAATCCTTCATATTCAGCGACATTCACATTTGTAAAAGGCATATTCAAAGTCGAATATTGAATGATACCTGCCGTATCTACCAAAATATAAGCCGTCGTATAACTTGCTTGTTTATTATGACTATGCACCTTGAAAGATACATTTTGCCCTTTGATGTAATCACAACCGCGCAAATTGGGGTCTTTTACCTGCACACTTGCGTTACAAGTGCCTGTGCCTTGCGATGAAGCAATCGTCACGGCATGACTGCCCGATGCTCCAGAACCGTCGTACAGAACAGGTATTGATACAAATTGTTGGCTATCGCGCAACATCGTTGTCAAACTGCCTGTAAATCCGCCGCCTGTCACCGCAAAAGTCGCGGAACCTGTGCCACAATTGGTTAAAGGAATGACTAAAATACCGTTTTGAGTTGTGCCATTTGCAACGAAGTTAGAAGCGGTGTGATAAACGGCGCAATCAAACGCAAAAATGGCAGTTACAGGAATATTCACAGAACAACTCCCTGTTGCTTCGCCAGAAGTGACTGTGACAGAATGATTTCCCACCGCACCAGTGCCATCATACGTCACCAAAATAGTGACATTTTTTTGTCCTGCCGCAACGGTTGTCGTTAAACTGCCTGTAAATCCACCGCCCGATACTGTAAAACTAATTTCACCTGCTGTTTGCGTCGTGAACGCAAGGTTGACTAAACCTGTTTGATTGCCTATGCCGTTTGCTGTAAACGAGCCAACAGGTGCGCTATTCGCTGCGCAATTGAACGTAATCGCGCCCGCCAACGATGGTGCCACAATGGTTGTACTTGGTGAACAAACACCCGTTCCTTGTGTTGAAGTCACGTTCATCGCCCGCACACCGCCCGCGCCTGAACCATTATAAGTAATTGGAATGGTGACTTGTGTTTGATTCGCCACCAAAATCGTCGTCAAAGTACCCGAAAATCCGCCTCCTGTAAGGTTGAAAGTTGCCAATCCTGCGGTTACGCCCGTTATCGGAAGGGTGACAAAACCACCTTGATTTGTACTATTATTCGCAATAAAGTCACCCGTGACGGTCGCACCGCCGCAATTAAATGTAAAACTTGCTATTGGTGCCGCAACATTGACATTCAAACCGCAACTACCCGTTCCTTGTGGCGAAGTAATCGTAATAGAATGAGTGCCTACCGCGCCCGAACCATCATATAGGACTGGAATGGAAACATTTATTTGTCCTGCGGTCAAAGTCGTTGATAAACTGCCTGTAAATCCGCCGCCCGATACGCTAAAAGTTGCGGCTCCTGCGGTGACATTATTAAGTGGAATGGTTAATATACCATTTTGCCCACCTGTGTTATTCGCTGTAAATGAACCTGTTATGGTTGCAACAGCACAATTAAACCCAAATGTTGCGATTAATGGTTTAACCTTAACAGTTGCAGCACAACTGCCTGTACCTTGTGTAGATGTCACTGTTATCGGGCGGGCGCCAGCTGCCCCAGAACCATCATAAGTAATTGGTATTGAAACACTTGTCTGCCCCGAAGCAATATTAATTGCCGCAGAACCCGAAAATCCACCACTTGAAACCGTAAAAGTGGCATAACCAGAAGTGGCTCCCGAAATCGGAACGGTCAATGTCCCGTTTTGACCTACTGTGCCATTGGCAAAAAAATTGCCTGTCGCTGCTGCCGCACCACAATTGAAATTGAAAGTCGAATTCGGACGCACCGCATTGTAATATCGAAAGTTAAACATTTGATACGTGTAACTCGCTGATAATAAACCAAGATTGGTCGTCAATGCCATTTTGTAATCAGTATTCGGTTGCAAACTCGTCCATGCTGGATTGAACGTCCCCGAACAGCCATCATTTGCAATATTTGCAGGGATTGGGGTCGCACAAGCCACGTCTGACATGGCAAATAATTTATAAGTGCGGCTCGCTAATATGAGTTGCGCTTGCGCTTGAATCCCTGCGGATGGTCCCCAAATTTGGATTTCTTGCAAGATGGCAACTTGTCCATTTGCGTCCGTGCGAACGGTTACGTAAGTAGTGAAATTTCCTGTTGCTGTTGTTAACGCAGGTAAATACGTTTTCACGATTTTGCCAATGCCGCCTTCTGCACCAGCTTTGTTGGCGTAGCGTTTATTGCCCGTACAGGTTGGTGCGGCGCAACTACCACAGGCTTGTGCTGCTGCGTTTTGTTCCCAGAATAACGCTAAAAACGCTAATAAAAAATTAATTTTAAATAAGTTATAATTCGCTATTATCATGCATATATACGTTTATTGGTTAAATTTTAAAACTATTTTTTTTGCGGTAAGTAGTTGAGATATATTTTTCGCCCCAAGCGGGAGAGACGGAGATAGATGCGTTTGTTTTTTTTTGTTTTTTTTCAAAAAATCAAAAAAAACAAACGCATCTATCTCCCAAAGGTCTTTTTTAACGCTACTTTTTAAGATGGTTTATTTATATTCAACTACTTACTACGGCAAAACGGATGGCGCGAGCCTTATTGTCCAATTCGCCCCCCTGCGGCTTTACACGCCGCCGCGATATTTAGAGACACCGTACAGGAACCAATGCCATGCGCCGATGTAATTGTTAACCCTCGGGAACCGTCGCTACCAGACCCATCATACGTTATCGGAATCAAAATAGCAGTCGTATTCACATCAAGCGTTGCCGCTAAACTGCCCGTGAAACCTGCGCCTGTCACTGTAAAATAGGTCGCGCCAACATTTAAAACATTGATTGCCAATTGTATAAAACCATTTTGTCCAGTTACGCCGTTTGCAATGAAATTCCCTTGAACCGTCGAACCCTTACAATTGTAAGCGTATTGAAATGCAGCAGGTTTAATAACCGCCCAACTTACAGCATTCGATGAAAGTTCGGTTTCCCGAAATCCAGAAGCTGCCGTCGGAATCACCATTGCCACATTTTGATAATTGCCCGCTTCGCAACCATTCATTTCTACTTGAACCGTCAATGTAGAAGTGCCAATTGGAATACTTAAATTGTTGATATACAACGAACTAACACTTGCATACGCATTTGCAGTACCTGTCATCCCTGCGCCAAATGTCAACGAACCCGCTTTGTAACGAACCGTATCTGGCTGAATTTCATCCGTGAACTCAGTGACAATTGCCGTTCCGCCCGTGTTGTTGAACGTATAGGTAAATGTCAAAACGCCATTATTGAACACCGATGCCGCAGAAACCGCCTTTGTCATTGTCAAAGGAGCCGTTGTCGGTGCTGCAATAATCGTTATTGGCGTTGCATTATTTGCGCCCACTTGATTCGGGTCATCGGATTGATAGGTCGTTCCGTTCACAACGAATGCAGCTTGATTGTTATGCGTACCCACTGCCGCCCCTGCATACGCGCTCACTGTAAACGTACTTATACCTGTCGGAACCGACATATTTGTAATCGAAATCGTATTGGTTCCGCCATAATTGTTCACTGTTCCATTCAAAGGCGTTATCAATGAATTCGGCGACCACGTGAAACCCGTAGGCAACACATCTGTAAAATTCACGGTTTTGGCAGCACAATCTGCATTGTTGTATTGAAAAGTGTACGTAATTGTATCACCTTGATAGATATTACCCGTCGGTGCCCCTTTGGATAATGAGATTTTATCCACCGTTGCTACAGGCGCAGGGCAAAAAATCGCAAAATCACTCAATAACATCAGCGCACCACGTGGATACAATGTATTTTTATTATTTTTATATGTAATAATCACTTTATCAATGGGTTCACTAAAAGAGACATCTGTTTTTGCATAAGGCGCATACGGTTCAATATTGTTGATTTGACCCGTCGAAACCGTACCATTGATATTTACAGAACTGATTGCAGCTCGGCTTAATGTTGGATTAACAAGCGTCGCACCTTTGTAACCTTTCACATCCATATATTCCGACAAAGTACCCACATTATCAATATCGTAAACACTGAAATTACAACTTGCAATAATTTGATTAAATTGAGATGTCCAAGTAATTGATTTTGAAGCACTATTCGTTGAAATGTATGCCGATGGCAACCCTTGATATAATTTCGGATAGCCAGAACGCAAAACACTTTGTGGGTCTGTAAGCGTTGTTGTCATCGTTAAACCATTGTTCAAAGCCACGGTTTTGGTCAATGAACCTGCTGTCCAACCTTGCGTTGCCCAACGGACGTAGTGATAACCTGTACAAACCGTCTCGCCGCCCAAACCACCCGCAAAACTAAAATATTTAGTTCCATTAAAATCATAAGATACTTCTTTATTGGAACCATTCGTCGTCATTAAAATATATTTCACATTGGTAGTCAATGCATTATCATCGGCAACCACTAAATAAACGGCTTGACTACTTGATAAACCTGTCAAATTTGCCGTCGCTACCCGTAATAAGGTCGTGCCAACATTGCCCGTTTCTTGCACTTTCCAAGCCCTGTTGAACAAACCTGTTATACCAATAGGTGGTTTACACGCATTTGCCATCGCATTCGGAATCGGAGCCGTACCTGCTGCCACATTGTTATCACCTATCAACAAATACGTTTCATTCGTCAAATTATTGACATTCGCATTATTTGTCGCTGCAATCGTCGTCAAACCAATGGTCAACAAACCATTCGGATTAACAGATTTAGCTTGTCGCTGATGCAACTCTTGGCAATCCGAACGCCCAATTCCAAAAATATTGCCGTCAAAATCCGTAAACGCGCCACCATTACTCGTGAATAAGTTGACTTGAGTCGGCGAATAATAATTATGCGCCAGCGTAATCCCGTATTTAATGCCGAGATACGATTCCACTAATTCCCGTTTGGTATTGGTCAAAGTGTTGCCAAAAATCAAAATTTCACTAATCGTTCCATTCAAATAACTGTCAAACACCCCTGGCGAACTGTAACGACGACCTATCATCGGCGTTTTGGTGTGCGAAGGAGCCCAATCATAAGACCCACCTTGATTCACGCCATTGATCCGAATAACATCATCCGATAAACTCGTTTGTGTTAAGTTAATGTGCTGAGGTAATGCAGCCGTAACCGCATAATCGTAACTGCCCCCAGGTGAGGGCGCACCAGAAAAAAAATCTGTTTCCCTATCTTGAAAAAAATACACCGATGCCCCATCAGGCGTAGGCGTTGTATATCCAATGACCGTTCCTTGTGGTCCATTACTGCCAAAAACGGCAAAGGCTTCTGCATTCACAATGTTACCCGAACCTTGTAAATAATTGGTCGTACCATTAAATTGAACCGATGGATTGAAATTCGTACTATTCGGAACCAACGTCGGCGCATTATTCACGGTCATCGTGATCGTATTTGCTTGATTCGCCCAAGCGGTCAACGTACCGCCCGCAATAGGCGTTGCCCCTTTGTCCGCCTTCAACCACAAGGTCGGAATATCCGAAATACAACCTGCTTGTGCCAACAGCTGATTTGCCGAAATAAAACTTCCGCAAATCACTAAAAAATAGATTAGTTTTTGTCTCAACATGGCAAATTAGTAATTGTGCTATTTTGGAATGATGAATAGCATCAATAGGCTACTGAGATGTGAAAGTTTTAATGTGTAAAGAATTGATTATCAATAGTATTTTCGCACAGTTCTTCGCAGGATAAAACGCAAAATAAAAATCTGCGGAAAAAATAGATTAAAACTTTAACAATTCAGTATCATATAACATCAATTCATCATTTATCATTCTTTAAAGAGTCTTAGCATTTTTCGCTCGACTGAAAATCGTATGGCATTTTGGAGAAAAAAGCGTGGCAATACCAGCATTCGATGCTTTAATAACCTAAAATACCTGCATTTTCATTACATGCCGCAGGATTCACCACAATATTCACAGGACTTGCACCCGCGCCATTCGTTAAGGTCAAAGTCATTGTCCCTTGCTGATTAACGGTCGTCGGGTTACTGAAACCCACTAAAACGGTTGGCGGCGCGATAACAATAGCGTTCGCTTGCTCGCTATCAAAATTAGAAAATAGATATTTTTTTTCTGTTGAAGGTGTCGCATTATCGAATGAAGGCACAGGGATCACAGGAGCATTTGCCATGATAGCTGCGTCCGACAACAAAAAAATCAAAAATCGTAAAGCAATTGATTTCATAGAGCGTAAGTTTTGGAATTTATTTGTGCAAACATAAAGGCAAGTATGGAAAAATTAATAATAGATAAAAAACAAAAATATGGTGTTTTGTGACATGGTATGTGTTTGCAATAAAGTAAAATTTAAATAATTCAACTTGACGCAAGTTGCAACTTGCGTCAAGTTGAATTATTTAAATTTTCAAATAATTACCAAATAATATTCTGCGATTAATGCTAATTTGTGCTTTTGAGACAGCCACTATTCAGCATTAATCAATTCCAACGCCCGTCGGTTCCCAAACTTGGAAATAAACGGTACAAAAATGTTTAGGATCATGCTTCATTTGAAAAGTCATGTCCCATTCAAAAAAAGGAGCCAATACATTCGGTATCGAAATCGCGTGAATCGGGAATTCCTTATCGAAATCCTGTTTCGGACGATTCAACTCGCGGTGCAAAAAAGGTAACATTTTATCTTTAATCATCGGAAAAGTTTGTTGCAATTTGATATAAAAGCTCCGTTGTGCATCGGAGGGCCCCGATTCTAAACCGTTGATATAAATTTGCACTGTTTTCCCTGTTGGATAAAAATGCCCTTCTCCTGTAAAAATACCATTTCCTTGTGGGCGCAGCGACCCAAAAACTTCATCTTCTAAAGTTTTAGGTTGCCAAATGTCCCACCATTTTTTTAAAAGATTCATTTTTTTACGAATTATCCATTTCCTGCTGCAAGAGTAACGCAATCGCTTCAACAGTGTGTGTTGATTGCAACGTTAAAATGCGTTGCACTGTTTGCAAAGGCATATTTATAATTAAAATAATTTGTTCCGCGCTCCAAGCGACTTGCGTATGCAATTTTAAAACAGCTGTTATCGAATTTTGGAGCATTTT
>JBEEMZ010000036.1:0-26094 GCA_041192405.1 Bacteroidota bacterium
CGTAGGTTTATACAGTTTAAAATAGGTGTGGTTATTAATTACAGTATCCTTTTCAACAAACACGCTGTCGTAAACATTGGTAGGGGTGCCGTTACCGTTGCTATCCACATTAAACTGCTGGTATATCCAATAGTTGCCAACTGCCAGTTTGCTGTAGCTGGCGTAGGTAGTGGGCTGGTCGGTAGCTTTATCTTTGCAGCCGGCAACCAATACAACAACAATTACAAAAAGGCATTTCAAATTTTTCATATTCATAATGCCATTTGCGGTGTACAATAACCCATGTCGCGCATTCCGCGAAGGCAAAACGCAATCAAACATATCTACTCCCAATGCAATATTTTCTAATACGTTCACAGGCGTTCCAACGCCCATGAGGTAGCGCGGTTTATCCGTAGGCAGAATGTTACAAACCAAATCCGTCATGGCATACATATCTTCGGCGGGTTCGCCAACCGATAATCCGCCAATCGCATTGCCTTCTCTACCAAAACTTGCAATCGTCTCTGCCGACTCTATACGCAAATCTTTATAGGTACTACCTTGAACGATAGGGAAAAACGCTTGTTGATAATCGTAATATCCTTCGGTCGCATCGAAACGCTCACAACACCGCTTCAACCAACGATGCGTTAAACCTAATGAATTTTTAGCATATTTGTAATCGCACGGATACGGCGTACATTCGTCGAAAGCCATAATGATGTCACCTCCAATCGTCCTTTGAATGTCAATAGCGATTTCGGGCGAAAAAAAATGTTTAGAACCATCAATATGTGATTGAAAAGTAACGCCTTCTTCTTTGATTTTGCGGCGGTGCGCCAACGAATAGACTTGATAACCGCCAGAATCGGTTAAAATTGGATGTTTCCAACCGTTGAAACGATGTAAACCGCCCGCTTTGCGCAAAACGTCGAGTCCAGGGCGTAAGTAGAGATGATACGTATTTCCTAATATGATTTGAGCTTGAACATCCTTTTCGAGTTCGCGTTGATGCAGCCCTTTGACGGTTCCGAGCGTTCCGACGGGCATGAAAATCGGTGTTTCAATGGTGCCATGCTCGGTTTCGATGCGTCCTGTGCGGGCTTTTGATTGAGCATCTGTATGCAGTAAAGTAAATTTCATATTTTATATTTTTTTCTGAGTAGATGACAAGAAGTTAATTTAGACACAAATTGCACAAATAGGTACGCATTTTAAGCAAAAATGCTCTAAATTCGTGCAAATTCGTGCAATTCGGGACTAAATTAACTTCTCATCCTGTCATGAAGCCGATTTATCTTCATTTTCGCCGCAAATTACGCTTATTTTGCCAAATTGCTACCATTTTAGTCAATTAAGCATTATTAATTTCACAATCAATTGATTATCAAACAAGTATAAAATGCATGATTCATCATTCAATATGCAAATTCGGAACAATATAGAAACCAAAATCAATCAAAAACTGTCCGATGCTGAATTCCAACAGTTTTATGATTACTTGAAACCTGCTAAAATAGAGAAAAAACAGTTTTTAATCACAGAAGGGAAGGTGTGCAATTACCTTTATTTCGTGGAAACGGGTATTTTGCATTCGTATGTCGTGGATGCGCAAGGCGATATGCATACGGTACAATTCGGTTTTGAAGGACATTGGATTTCAGATTTATACAGTTTTTTATCCAGTAAACCTGCTCTTTTCAATGTGGAAGCGTTGGAAAATACCACCGTTTGGGCAATTCAAAACACCGATTTTGAAAAAGCATGTTGCCAAATTCACAAATTTGAACACTTTTTTCGGAAATTGCTTCAAAATGCGTACATTCAAGCACAACACCGCATCGCCAAAGCATTCAGCGAAGATGCCGAAAAACGTTATTTGACCCTGATTCAAATGCAGCCTGACTTGTTGCAGCGAGTCCCTCAATATTTAATTGCGTCTTATCTGGGCATCAAACCGCAATCTTTGAGTCGAATTCGACAAAATATTTTGAAAAAATCGTAATTTCAACCTATAAATAAGATTTGTTAACCTATGTGAATCAGTTCAAACGCACCTTTAATGTACCTTTGCGTCAGCAATCGCTTCAAAAGATAGGATTGCATTTTCAAAATTTTAAATTACAAAATCGTTAAAATGAAAAATCTTATTTTGCTTTCGGCTTTGGCGTTCACTACTTTAACATCTATGAACAAGCCTGCACCAGCTCCATTCACGGTTGATGTTGCAAAAAGCACGTTCAAATGGACAGGCAAAAAAGTGGCGGGTTCCCATTGGGGTTATGTGAAATTTTCAGACGGTGCCTTGCAAATTGAAAAAGGCATTTTGAAAGGTGGGTCGTTCAATGTGGACATGGCGACGATTGATTGTCAAGATACGCAAGGCGAATGGGGACAAAAATTAGTGGGTCATTTGAAAGCAGATGATTTTTTTGGAACGGATAAATTTCCAAAATCCACTTTGGTTATTAAAACCGCTACTTCAAAAGGCGCGAATCAATATGATGTCATTGCTGATTTGACCATTAAAGGCATTTCACAAGAAATTGCCTTTCCTGCGACAGTTACAATAGATGGTGTGACGGCGAATGCAACCGCTAATTTTAGTGTAAATCGCACTCAGTACGGAATAAAATATGGTTCAGGTAACTTTTTTCAAAATTTAGGTGATAAAGCAATTGATGATAATTTCAATGTGGAAGTCAATCTTGTCGCTGTGACGACTGCACCTGCCGCCGCACCTGCAAAAACAAAGAAAAAATCTGCTAAAAAACATAAGTAAGTAGTTAAATACCGTTTGGAAGGTTTGAAACCTTCCAAACGGTGTATCTAACTGATAATCAAATAATTATAAAAACATTTATTCATCATTCAGCATTATTTTTTAACCTTGTTGTAAAAATCCGCCCACATTTTCGCAGCCGTCTCTCTACCGCCCATTCCGAAGGCAACGGCTATCGCAACTGCCACAGAACCAATCAATAACGTAAACGCTAAACTTACTATATCATTCGCAATGCCCATCGCCCGCAAGCCCATCGCAATGAAAAGCGACATTGCCGCCACTCGCGCAATAGATGCCATAAAACGACTATCATCATTTTTCGCCAACGCGCTAAAAATCTGATTTGAAGCAAACGTACCCGCAACAATAATAGCCAATCCCAGCGCAATTTTGCCACAAACCTGCAAAACGCTCGTCATAATGCCGCTTAATTGCGTCAAACCTAATTTTTCCATCCCCGCCATCGCGCCACCTAACACGATAAACGCAAACAAAAAAGTAGAAGCACTTTTCGCAATGCTGAAATCGGCTCCAAATAAATCGGTTAAACCTAATTTTTGACCCAATTCATCCGTATTCAATGAAGTTAATAAATCGCGCAATAAGGTGGATAAATATTTTCCACCAATATAAAATACGGTTATCAATACTACTGCTGCAATAATATTTGGAATAGCATTGATAAACGTATTCAACATATTTTTAGCAGGTTCTGAAATCGCTGTAATTTTCAATGCGTCCAACGCCGCTATCAACACAGGAATGAAAATAAATATAAAAACAACTTGTTTTAATATTTTAACAATATTGATTTCGGTAGAAATATTGGCTTTTGAAATCAACGGTTGTACAAAATTACTGCTCATTCCAATAAAATTAGAACCCAATGTCGCCAAAATATAACCGACATATCCAATAATGCTCGCTGCAATGACATTTGGAATAAAGGCGAAAAACTTACTCGCCATATTTTTGAGGGGTTCTAACACGTTGCTTACACCCATCATTTCCAAAACAATCATTAAAACCATCAATACCAATAAGTAATAAACGAGTTTGCCAATCGCAATATCGGGGCGCATACCGTCCGTACCTAATGATAATTTTTGGGTCAACCCTGAACCGTTTACCAAGCGGACGACTAAACCGCGTACTAAATCCGCGACGATTAAACCGATGCATAACACGACAATTGCGCCTAATGCGCCCGTGAGGTGCGTCGAAATCCCTGTGAGGAAATTGGTTAAATACTGTTGCATAACACTTTTTTTTAAAGTTTAAACAAATGAGGATTAAGGGCTTAAAAAGGCATATCGCTTTTTAAGCAGGTTTGATTGTTAGTTGGAATTAATATATCTTAATGTTGAATCATAATGCTCTCAACCGATTGCCGTTGAAGTTCGTTCATTCTCCGTTTGGCATCGGCGGTGGTCGCAAACGCTCCCGCACTTAAACGGTAGAATTTGCCATCTTTATGAATGTTTAAATTTTTTAATGGGTAATTTTGCATGGCTATTTTCGCATTTTTCTCGTCTGCGAAACTGCCTATCACCACGTAATGCAAACCTTTGGTTAAACCCAATTCCGCGTTTGAATTGCTACCTTTCGCCGTGATACCTGCATCAGGCGCGACCGTTTTTGGGACGACTTTGGCAGGTAAAACAAGTTTTGTAGGCGGCACAACGGCAATATCCGCCCTTTTTGGCACGTGTGTAGTTTGTTTGGGCGTTGTTGTAGGATGTACAACCGATTTTGTGGCAGTGCTATTCGTCGGCACAGGCACCTCAAGCGTCGTTGCCGCGATAGGCGCAACAATGTCAGAAATGACTTTGACCGAATCTTTTGGAAAATCTACGCTGGATGTAACAGGCGATTTTAACAAAATCTCCGCCTGTTTTTGCGGTTTATAGAAATTCACATAGTAATTTAACGCAAGTAAGGACGCAGCAATGCCAATTAATAACAACACTGCAAGTGTAGTAATGCTTTTCATAATGCTGATTTTGTAATCTTAAATATTTCCCCTAATGACTTTGACGCAAAGATATTGCAAAAGTCATCTTTTTAAACCCAAAAATCAATTTTTTTTTAACAAATCATTCACATTTAAGATTTCGTATTTATTGTTATTAAAATTTATTATGTCTAAATCATTTAAAATCAACTATTTAATCACATATAGATTTTTAGATTAGTTAAGATGTATTTAAATAACAATCTATTAGGAACTAATTAAGTTAATTATACGGTTACAATGTCATGATTTCGTCAAAAAATGAAAACTTAGAGAGAACAAATACCATTCATTTCCACACTTCTAAATTTTTAATTAGGAACCTCATTGTTTTAATTTCAACTAAAATAATTGCGTTATGCTTTCCAATTTATTCAAAAATGGAGCGATTGCTTCCGTGTGCATCTTGTTATCGAGCCAAATGAATGCACAAGAAACGTTTCGCTCGTTTGCCAAGATGAAAGTGGCACATCAAGAAATCACTTATAAGTTGCCGATGTTTGACATGGCTCAAAAAATCAAAATCCAAATGATTGACGGTCATGCGGTTTTTGAAGGAGACATCGTTTTGTATAACGAAAACGACCCTGTACATGATGCGGGCATTTCGGGCAATAATTATCGCTGGCAAGGCGGTGTAATCCCGTACATCATCGAAGCAGGACATCCTCGCGCTGCCGAAATCAATCAAGCAATGGCGATTATGAACCAACAAACCAAACTTTGTATCAAGGTGCGCACCAATGAAGCGGATTATGTTCGGTTTATTAACGGCAGTGGCTGCTATTCCAATGTCGGGCGCAAAGGTGGGGTTCAAGATATTTCCATTTCGAGTGGTTGTGCTTTTGGTTCGATTATGCACGAAATGTTGCATGCGGCGGGCATGTATCACGAGCAAAGTCGCTCCGATAGAGACAATTATATTACGATTTTGAGCGCGAACATTGACCCCAATTATATTGGCAATTTCAATAAAGTATCCAATACAATTAGTTCCTGTGCGTATGATTTTGGTTCGATTATGCACTATCCGTTAACGGCGTTTTCGACGAACGGTCAAGCGACCATGCAACTTAAAGTGCCTGCGCCCGCAGGTGTGACGATTGGTCAACGCGCCGCAATGAGTACTTGTGATAAAAGTGGGATTAATAATTTGTATCCGAGTGCAAATGGTTGTGGTGCGACTTGTGCGCCGTTCAAAGTTTATGGCGTAATTGGGTCACGATATACGCAACTCGGTGGTTCAACAGGTATTTTGAAATGTCCGTTAACGGATGAAACGGGTACACCCGATGGCAAAGGTCGCTTCAATCATTTTCAAGGCGGCTCTCTTTATTGGCATCCGACGAATCCTGCTCCTGGCGCATTTTTGATTTACGGTGACATCAAAGCAAAATGGGCAAAATTGGGCTGGGAAGTGAAAACGGGCTACCCGATTACAGATGAAACGGGCACGCCAGACGGCAAAGGTCGTTTCAATCATTTGAGACATTATAATAATGCGGGTCAAGCGGATGGTGATTTGTCCATTTACTGGCATCCAAGCAATCCTGGCGATAAAGCGTTTTTAATTTATGGCAATATTCGCGCAAAATGGGCAAAATTGGGTTGGGAAGTGAAAACAGGCTACCCGATTACGGACGAAACACCGACTCCCGATGGCAAAGGGCGTTTCAATCATTTGAGACATTATAATAATGCAGGTCAAGCGACGGGCGATTTATCATTGTACTGGCATCCGAGTAATCCTGGTTCTGAAGCGTTTTTGATTTTTGGCGACATTCGGGCGAAATGGGCGAAATTAGGTTGGGAAGTGGCGACAGGTTATCCGATTACGGACGAATTAGTTTGTCCAGATGGCGTAGGAAGATATAATCATTTCCGCAAATATAATGCGGCAGGTCAAGCGATCGGCGATTTGTCCATTTACTGGCATCCGACGAATCTGGGCGATAAAGCGTTTTTGATTTACGGCGCAATCCGCGACAAATGGGCATCTATTGGTTGGGAAAAATCGCCTGTGGGCTACCCGATTACCGATGAATTGCCTGCGGTGGATAATGGACGTGTGAATTATTTCCAAAAAGGAGCCATTTATTGGAATGCAACAAGAGGTACAGTCGTCTTGTTAGGTAAAAAACAAGGTCAACCTTTATTTTAATCTTGTCATTCCGTAGGAAACTTTTGTCATTCCGTAGGAAACTTTCCTATGGAATGACAAAAGTTTTTTAAAATCTATTCAAATCAAAAATCAATAAACCATGAAATTACTAATGTGTATTTTATTGATAATCAGTCAAGTAGGTGCTTGTATGGATGTATCAAACAATCAAACTGCCGCCGATGCCAAAACTGAAACTTGGCAAATCAAACATCATAAAACGATTGCACAAGGCGAATCGGCACAATGGTGTTACTTAGTGCGCAAGTCTGAAAAGGGTGATTGGCAATTTTTCTACGCACCGATTGAAAAATTCAATTACCAATGGGGACATGATTATATTGTCAAAGTGAAACAAACAAAAGTGAAAAATCCGCCTGCGGATGGTTCGAGTCTTCGATTTGAAGTCGTTTCAATCGTTTCAGATAAGGCAGTTGCGGCAGGAACGACGTTTGAAATCCCATTAACGACAGAAACATTGGACACTAAGCATCAAAAAATATTACAAACAATTGAATATGTAACTGATTCAAAAATAACAGAAAAGATGCGTCAAACGGTTGCCGCAGGGCATTTAACGAAAGGTATTTTCCAACATGGCGAAAAAGGAAAATTGGTCTTAAAAGACGTGCAATAATTAAATACACATTCAAAAAAGGGACATAGAATAGCGCGTAAAAAATTGATATTCAATCATATATGTGTCCTATGTCCCTATGTGTTTGCGCCCTATGCGCCCTATGTCCGCTATGTCCCCATCTGTTTCCAAAAAAAATCCCAATCCAAAAGCGAATGCTTCCAAAAAAAAGATTACCTTTGCGGTAAAATCAGAATCGCCATGCCGACCAATCAAAAAGCTGCCGATATCATTCGAGAAGTCCGCGATATATTCACGGTTCACCTCGAACAAACAGGCTGTCGAAAAACGCCCGAACGCTATGCCATCCTCGAAGAAATCTATAGGCGCGATGATCATTTCGACGCAGAAGCCTTGTACATCCACATGAAAAATCAAAGTTATCGAGTCAGTCGCGCCACCGTTTACAACACGTTGGAGCTATTGGTGCTTTGCGATTTGGTCAAAAAACATCAATTTGGCAAAAATCTCGCGCAATATGAAAAATCTTTTGGTTTCAAGCAGCATGATCATGTGATTTGTACACAATGCGGCACGGTGACAGAATTTTGTGACCCACGCATTCAAAATATTAAATCTATGATGGGTGAATTATTGAATTTTGAAATTACACATCATTCCTTAAACTTATATGGATTATGTCGGGCATGTCAGAAAGAGCGTGAATATCATAGTAAGGGCGATTTTTTATTAAACGATTAATTTAATGATAAATGATGAATAATGAATGATGAATTTTTAAAATTCATCATTCATTATTCATCATTTATCGTTCCTAAACCATTAATTATCAACTAAATATGAAAGTAGATGTATTGCTTGGTCTCCAATGGGGCGACGAGGGCAAAGGTAAAATTGTTGACTATCTCGCGCCGCGTTATGACATCGTGGCAAGATTTCAAGGCGGTCCGAATGCGGGACATACGTTGAAATTTGGTGGAAAAAAGTATGTTTTACACACGATTCCATCAGGCATTTTTCGGGAAAATTTGATTAATGTCATTGGAAACGGCGTTGTGATAGACCCAATAACGGTGGAAAAAGAATTGCATTTATTGGGCGAAACAGGTGTTTCATTCTTGAAAAGATTGCTTGTTGCAAAAAAAGCACATTTAATTTTGCCAACACATCGTTTATTGGACGCAGCGAGTGAATCGTTGAAAGGCAAAGAAAAAATTGGCTCTACTTTGAAAGGCATCGGTCCGACCTATATGGATAAAACGGGGCGGAATGGTTTACGCGTAGGTGACATTTTGTTACCCAATTTTTTAGACAAGTATAATCGTTTGAAAACCAAACATTTAGACTTATTAAAAATGTATCCGACGGTACATCATTTTCCATTGGAAGCCGAAGAAACCAAATGGTTTGCAGCATTGGAAGTCTTGAAAACATTACAACTCATTGATTGTGAATATTATATAAATGATGCTTTGCGCGAAGGTAAACGCGTTTTGGCAGAAGGCGCACAAGGTTCGATGTTGGATGTAGATTTTGGTACGTACCCGTTTGTGACTTCTTCCAATACGATTACGGCGGGCGTTTGTAGCGGTTTGGGCATTGCGCCGACTTCAGTGGGCGAGGTGATTGGGATTACGAAAGCGTATTGTACGCGAGTGGGTTCGGGTCCGTTTCCGACCGAGTTGGATGACAAAATGGGTGAATTTTTGCGCTCAGAAGGGGCAGAATTTGGTGCAACGACAGGTCGGGCGCGGCGTTGTGGGTGGATTGATTTGCCACAATTGAAATATGCCGTGATGTTGAACGGCGTCACTCAAATTGGCGTTACGAAAATGGACGTTTTGAACTCATTAGCGAGCATTCGTTTGGCGACACGCTATAAGTATCAAGGAGATACACATACAGAATTACCGTATGACATCACTGAAATCCCTGTGGAACCCATTTATGAAACGGTGCACGGTTGGGAACAATCATTGGAAGGTATCAAGCATTTAGAGGATTTGCCTAAACAAGCTGTTGCCTTTTTGGATAAAGTATCGGAATATTTAGGCGTTCCAATTACAATTGTTTCGACGGGTCCCGAACGGGAAAAGTTGATTACCATACCGAAACATTTTGAGATTTTTTAAACGAATTTTTTAGCCACGAATTCTCCTAATTTTCCCTAAAAGGTAGGCATTTTAGGGAAAATTAGGGGAATTTGTGGTTAAAAACTTGTAATTTTGCGACATGGAATCAGATGTTTTAAAAAATTGGCAATCCAAATCGCTTGAAAAACAAACGAAATTCAAGCAATTTTTGAAAAATTCGGATCAAAAAAAGCTCCTCAAACAACTCCCACAAGCGCACGAACAAGCGTTTGAAAGCGTAGATTGCTTGACGTGTGCGAATTGTTGTAAAAATTATTCACCGCGTTTCAAGCCGCCTGATGTCAAACGCATTGCGAAATATCTTAAAATGAGTGAATCCGAATTGAAAGATACCTATTTGCGCCGCGACGAAGATGGAGATTTCGTCGTGAAGCAATCGCCTTGCCCGTTTTTGGATTCCGATAATTATTGTTCGATATATGAAGCGCGTCCGTCGGATTGTCATCGGTTCCCATACACGGATGAAGATGTTTTATTGAAAAAACAACAGATTACACTTAAAAATAGTACGTTTTGCCCTGCGGTGTATTTGGTTTTGGAAAAATTGATGGCGGTTTAGTCGTTTTAAAAAATGCTCCTATGCTTCCTCTGCCCTATGTGTTTGCGAAGATGGTAACAGGTTCATTTTCAAATACTTGTATCGAAAACGCATTGCCATCAAATACGCCGTAGGTACATCGCTCAAACCATTCGCCCAAATTGATATAACGACTTTTTTGATTTTGAAGTAACCAGTTAATCGGTAAATGTCGGTGTCCGAAAACGAAATAATCCGCAGGAACCGTTAAAATTTTGCGTTCCGCATAGCGCACTAACCATTCTTCTTCGCCAAAAAATTGCTTTTCCAATTCTTTATCATGTCGCAAACGGCTTTTGCCCGACACCATGCGCATCAATCCAAGTGCGAGATTCGGGTGCAGACGCGCAAAAAGCCATTGATTCACAGGATGATTGAACACCGATTTGATACATTTATATCCATAATCGTCGGGGCCCAAACCGTCACCATGTCCAATAAAAAACGTTTTGCCTTGAATTTCGCGCACAATCGGTTTACGATAAATCGGTATATCAAATGCATCTTCAAAGTACCGAAACATCCACATATCATGATTGCCCGTGAAGAAATAAATGGGAATATTCGCGTCTCTCAATTCCGCCAATTTGCCAAATAAACGCGCATAACCTTTGGGAATCACTTGTTTATACTCAAACCAATAATCAAATATGTCTCCAACTAAATAAATTGCTGCGGCATCGGGCGCAATGAAATCAAGCCAACGCACTATTTTTTTTTCGCGTTCGAGACTCGTCAAACGCCCTTCGATGCCCAAATGAAAATCAGATGCAAAATAGGTTTTCAAAAAATGATGAATGATGAATGATGAATTTACACTATTGATTTGTTAAAGTTGTAATATGTTTGTTCCGCAGATTTCGCAGATTTTGCCATATATTTTCGCCACAAAAGACTCCAAAAGAAAATCGGCGAAATCTACGGGGAAAAACAGATTGATAATCAATTATTTACACCTTAAATCTTTAACAATTCAGTAGTGTATGATGAATTTTGTCCGAATCACACCAAATCATTCGTGAAAAATTTGTGTAATTCGCGGCAAAATTCACCATTTTTTTTATTTTCTTTGAAAAAAACATTCCTTTTAGATTTTTTTTTTAATTTTGTCATCAAATTATCGAATCATGAATCATGAATGAAAAATAATGAATGAAAAATTCATACTTAACCATTCATCATTCATCATTCATCATTCATCATTTTATCATTTATTCTTATGAAAAAAATTACTTTGATGTTTTTGATGCTGTGCTTGGCAATCATCGGTTTTGCGCAACAGAAACCGAATCCGTATGCCTCTGTCAATCCTGCGTTGACGGCTGCTCAACAAGATATTATTAAATTATCAAATTTGTATGGATTGTCTTCATTGCAAGTTCAAGATATTGCAGTGATTCAGCAAAACAAACACGCTAATTTAGTAATACTTAATCCATTGAAAATAAGTGATTTCAATGCGTATTATGAACAATATGAATTATTGCGGGAAGGCGTTGAAACAGGTATTTATGCGGTATTGGAAGATAATCAACGAGAAATCTATCGCCGTGAAATCGAAAAAGCATTAGGCGAACGTCTAAATTTGCAAAGCCAATTGTCAAAAGCAGGTCAATCTGCATTGGAAGTAAAAAAAGCATTGGCAGAATTAAAATTCTAAGAATGAATGATGAATTAATTGATAATCAATTAGTTATATCATTCATCATTCATCATTTATACTCAGAAATAATCTCTAATTTCCATTTTTTCCACAGTCTTCAAGTTTAATTGGGTTTTTCCGCGTTTTTAGTGCAAATACAGCGATACAACACCGTTTGGAAGGTTTAAAACCTTCCAAACGGTGTTGTATCACAAATATACTTACCTACCACCTAAAATTTTCATTATTTTACCTATATTTGCGGCATTTGTTTTGAAAAACATACCAAAATCATGTCATATCTCGATTCCCTTAATGACCGTCAACGCGCCGCAGTTACGGCAACGGATGGTCCTGTACTTGTCGTCGCGGGCCCTGGCTCTGGCAAAACGCGGGTCTTAACGTACCGCATCGCCTACTTGATTGAACAAGGTGCGCCGCCTTGGGAAATTCTTTCGTTGACGTTCACGAATAAAGCAGCGCGTGAAATGAAAGAACGCATTTCCAAAGTCATCGGCGACCGAGGACAACGGGTTTGGGCAGGCACTTTTCACTCGATTTTCGCTCGCATCTTGCGCAGCGAAGCCGAACGCATTGGTTTTCCGAGTAATTTTTCGATATATGATACCGATGATGCTAAAAGTTTATTGCGTTCGGTGATTAAGGAAATGAGTTTTGACAAAGATGCGTATCATGAAAATGCAATTTTGACGCGCATTTCCTCCGCTAAAAGTAACTTGATTTCGCCCAAAATCTATGGTTTATCGCTCGAAATGACGGATGCGCAAATTGCAGGTTTGCCTTATGAGCGTCAAGCACGTATGAGACAATATCTTGATGTGAGTATAAAATTGATGGCGCAAGATACGATGTCGAGGCGACCCTTTATTTATAAGATTTATGAAGAATATGTAAAGCGTTGTAAACAAGCGGGTGCGATGGATTTTGATGATTTGTTGTATAATTTTTATATGATATTGACCGACCATCCCGACGTTTGCAAGAAGTATCAAGATAAATTTAAATATATTTTGGTAGATGAGTTCCAAGATACCAATCAATTGCAATATGCGATTTTGCGAAAATTGGCAGATTATCCGGGCAGTTTGCAAAATATTTGTGTGGTGGGCGATGATGCACAATCTATTTATGCGTTTCGCGGCGCGACGATTGACAACATATTAGATTTTGAACGCGATTTTAAACAATTGAGAACGTTTAAGTTAGAACAAAATTACCGTTCAACGGGGCATATTGTGCATGCGGCGAATGAGGTGATTTTGAACAATCGAAAACAAATTCAAAAATCTATTTGGACGGATAAGGGAGAAGGACAACATATTGCTGCCATTAAAACGAGCAATGATCAAGAGGAAGCAAAACGGGTAGTGGATGCGATTTTTGAACATAAAAACCGTCATCACCTTGCTAACAAAGAAATTGCAATTCTTTATCGCACGAATGCGCAATCGCGGGCGTTCGAGGAAGCCCTTCGGCGGGTGAATATTCCGTATCGCGTTTATGGTGGCACGTCGTTTTATGACCGAAAAGAGGTCAAAGATTTGTTAGCGTACTTGCGGCTTGTGGTGAATCAGCGCGACGATGAGGCTTTGAAACGGATTATCAACTATCCGACACGCGGGATTGGCGATGCGACGATTGCAAAAATCGCAGCAATGGCGAACGGATTAAATAAATCTATATGGGAAACGCTGCGCGAATACCCTGGAACGCCGCGTGAACGGACGGCTTTGAATGGTTTTGCGCTATTGATTGAGAATTTTATCAATCGCGCACAACGCGGTTCGGCGCATGATATTGCGTTATACGTCGTGAAGCAATCGCAATTGTTGGACAAGTTGAAACATGATACAACGATTGAAGGTTTGGGGCGCATTGAAAATATAAATGCGTTGTTAAACGCGATTGCAGAATTTTGTGATGATGACGAAATTCAAGATGATTTGGTGATTTTGGACAAAACGTTGCCAACATATTTACAAAATATTGCATTGGTAACGAATGCAGATTTGAATGATCCACAAGCAGATGTAATTACTTTAATGTCGGTTCACTCGGCAAAAGGCTTGGAATTTAAATCGGTTTTTGTGACAGGGATGGAAGAAGATTTATTCCCATCGCTGATGGCGAAAGATACACCACAAGGGTTGGATGAGGAGCGAAGATTGTTTTATGTGGCGATTACGCGGGCGGAATTATTTTTGACATTAAGTTTTTCTGGTACGCGTTATCGGTTTGGGGCGTTGCAATACACGACTCCGAGCCGCTTTTTGAATGAAATTAATCCGAAACATTTCGACGGTTTCAAAGAACGGGAAGCGGCGGTTTCAGACGGACGCTCTCGCGTGACGGGCGCGGGCATTGGGCGACCACAACCTGGACTTGCGCCGCCACTCGGTGTGGATCTTGCGAATTTCAAAGCGGCAGCTCCGAGTACGATTTTGCCCGGTTTGCAGGTGTTGCATCAACGGTTTGGGCATGGCGAAGTGTTGAGTGTGGAAGGTGTGGGCGCGGGGCGCGTTGCGACGATTCGGTTCAAAGGCGCGGAAAATGCACCGAAAAAAATTATGTTGAATTATGCAAAATTGCAGATTTTGAATTAAGATTTGCCCCGAATTGCCCGAATTTTGCACAAATTTTTCGTGCAAAATTCGGGCAATTCGGGGCAAAATTTTATTGCAATTTTCCAATCAATCATTTAAAATCAGGAAAATCATCTTCCAATTGAGACGCATCCAATAATTTTAACAATTCTACGGCATGCCTAATTTTATGATATTTGTCTCTTTTGGTATTTTTGGTAAATTTTGATGGTGTTTAGCATTTGCGGCAAATTGGTTCCATCTGCTATCAATCGCTTTTCGGAAGTTGGTAACATCGGTTTTCTAATCGCAGATTTGGGTGTGGTATCAAAATAATCATAAATGGCAAAGTCTCGAATGGCTTTTTTCAAAATGGTTAAAGCCAAATATCTATTGGAATCACTCACATCTCGCAATACAAGCTCTTGTGGATCATAGTCTGTGTATCTCACTAATTTTGTTTTAGCTTTTATTTTGCCACTTGACTCTATTTTTTGTGTCAAATAACCAACACCATTTGAGAAGTCAAGATATACAAAACCTTCTTTATTTGTTATTTTCTCTTGGATTTCATAATTAGAAAAACTGCCGACTTCTTTAATGGTTATTTGATACAATAAGTTTGATGTAAATCGAAAACCATGACCATTTGAAGGAATTTTAGACGCATCTATACAAAACGTTATAACGATTAAGCGATTTTCTGTATTTTTCATCCCTTTGAAAAAAAAATATCAAAACCGCCCAAATGATCTATAAGATGTTTTTTTAATCCGATGCCCGCAACGCCTTCTTTTAAAAGCCGTATGATTTTAAAAAAATTGGATTTTCCAGAGCCATTGATACCAACTAAAATGTTTATATCAGGATTTATTTTGATACTTTCTTGTTCAAAACTATAAAAATGGGTGATTGTAATTTCTTTAATCATAACTATTTATTTTTGATTTGAAGTTAATTTTGCCTCGAATTGCATTGGTGCAATTCGAGGCAAAATTAATTTATTTGCTCCCAAATGCGTCTTGCCAAGCCAAAACACCGCCTAATACATTGCGCACATTGCTGAAACCCAATTGTTGTAAAATGGTTTGCGCTCTGCCGCTTCTCGCGCCCGAACGACAATGAATGATAATTTCATCCTGTTTATGTTTATCCAACTCGCCATAAGCGGCATACGGAATATTGGATAAGGGAATCAACGTTGCGCCCAAATTAAATTCGGCAAATTCGTAGGTTTCGCGGACATCGAGGAATACAAACTTGTCTCCTGCGTCCAATCTTGCTTTTAAATCTTGTACTGTAATATCCATTTTTTTTGATTTGTGCGAACCCATAGGGACATCTGGGACATCGTATCCTGTGCTATGTCATCTATGCCTATATGGGTTTGCAATTTTAATTAATGACCGCAAATTTATGTTTAAATATTAAATTTCTTTTCAAATCCGTGATTTTTAAAAAATAAATGCCTGTCGAAAAACCTTCTAATTCAAATAAATTGTTTTGTAAAATTTGCGTTTTCAAACATTGTCCCGCCATATTAAAACATTCTATTTTAAAATCAGTCGCATTATCGTTCAAAAATTCAAATTTTAAATAATTGGTTGCAGGATTTGGCAGAATCCGCATCACATCACTTAATAACGGTTCTTCACTTTTCAACGTATTGCTTCCATTCGGTGAATATTTTCCAACCACAGGTCGAACCATCACTGCGCCCAAAGGTTTATCTATTGCGACCCAAACACCATTAATAAATTGCCATACGTTATACGCTGATTTTAAATTGTTTCTGTCCAAACCAATTGGAATTTTAACATCACCAACATTTTGCCAACCGATATAAAAATTGCCCGCAGGTATCGGCACCACAATTGCACGCCCCGCAGAATCCGTCAATTGATAGGTCGTAAACGCTTGTAAGGTATCTCTAAACTTGTCGGGATAAAGCGGCTTCAAATTTAATTTGGTATAAATAGGCGTTGTATTCAAACTATCCTTCCAAATCTTGATATTAAACGAATTTTGTACGGCATCACCGTTGATGTGCGGAAATGCAAACCGAATTGCCCGCAACGTATCCGCCACTTGCGCCCGAAACCGAATCGCTGTTTGCACATTCGCGCCCGTTGCCGAAAACTGCATTTCAGCCGTGCCGTCATCATACGCGAATTCATTGCCGCAAACCGTTCGCCGACGCACAATATCATTGCGCTGCGCCGCGCCCGACACTTGATTTGCATTGATTAAAAGATATTCTGTTTCAAAAATCAAACTATCTTGTGTTGGAAACGCCCGCCCGACGGTATCACGCAGGTTTGCAATGAAGCCAATCGGTTGTGTTCTGCTAATCGAAACATTCGGGTCAAAATTGCCCGTGATGAATGCATAAGGCGTGAACAAAACGGTATTTGTCGTGATTTCTCGCATGCCGACCCGTGAATCTGTAATTGGAATAGCAGTCGGAAAATGGTTGCGCAAATTGATTTCTAAGCTATCGTTTATTTCTAAAAGATTGGTTTTCAAATGTTTATAAGGCAACGCAGTATGATTTTTCAACATAGATGCAGGCACTTGTGTAAACGCAATATCTTTATAACCTTCTGATAAAATTGGATTTGCACGCAACTGCACATAATCCAAATGCCAAATTTCATACGTCCCATTCAAACGTCCATAATTCCGAAAGCGAAATTGAAATCCTGCATGAAAAAAAAGGGGATTGTTTAAAACAATTGTTTTAAAAACAAATGGTGGAAACGTATCTAAACGACTTGATTCCAAGCCATCATAACCCGCCACTTGTTTCCAAACATTATTACTTTGTTTAAACTCTACAACAATGGAATCGCCAAAGTTAGGTGGATAACAAAGTCCTTTTGGTTGCAAATAAAAACTCAAAATCACATTGCTCGCCGCCGAAAAACTGGATAAATCAATGAGATTTGAAGTCAAGGTGTCCGCAGAACCCACATCACCTGCTGTTCCGTAAGGTTTTCCATTGCGGTCAAGCGCGTCGAAAGTCGCCACACCGACCGACGGCGGTTGATACGCCATCGAATTATTAATGAAAACTTTGTCATCTGCCCATAAATTTTTATCGGGATACGGGCCCGAATACGAAAAATCATCCATAAAAGGCAAGGTCAACGGAGCTAACGGAGCTAAATTTCGGACGGTTTTAGAAGGCACAAGCATCGGATTCGAAGTCAATGGCGACAATTCAAACGATTGTGCCACAACAAGTTGCGCAGCGAAAAGGCAGATACTAAGGCATTGTATTTTCATAAAAAAATAGGTAGAGCATTTAAAAATAAGCAATCCATAAAAACAGTTTTTTGAAAAAAATATTGCTTTACGCAATTTTCTAACAATTGTGGGTTCAAAAAATCATTCCGAAAAATCGAAATCTGAAATAATCCTTACATTTGCGGCAAAGAGCGTTCATAATTGCGTTAAAAATATAAAAAACAACGATGTATCCAGATTTTTCGTATATTTTACATGACTTGTTCGGCACGCCTGTTGACAATTTCACGGCGATTGTTAAAACATTTGGTTTGTTTTTGGCATTAGCTTTCTTGGCGAGTGCGTATTTGCTGCGCCTCGAATTGAAACGAAAAGCGGCACAAGGTCTTTTTCAAACGACGACTATTAAAGATGATGCAGGCAATTTTGTGGAAGCGTACCCGCATGACCGCGTTGCCGATATCACGATGATTGCAGGCATTTCGGGGATTTTGGGAGCAAAAATCTTTGCGATGCTTGAAAGTGCGAGTTCGATTCGCAATTTTATGAGTGACCCGATTCATTATTTTTTCTCTGGAAGTGGTCTTGCGATTTATGGCGGATTGATTGGTGGATTCATAGGTGTTTATTGGTTTATTTATAAAAAATTGAAAATGAATCCTTTATATATGATGGATGCCGTTGCACCTGCTTTGATGATTGGTTATGCGGTTGGTCGGATTGGTTGTCAATTGTCGGGCGATGGCGATTGGGGCATCGTTGCAGGACATCTTCCGCAAGGTTGGTTTTTGCCAAAATGGATGTGGGCACATGATTTTGCTCGAAATGTTATACACGAAAAAGGCAATATATTACCAATTGGTGTTGAAGCGATTACGGGTTTTGATGGCATTTATAATACGCGTTTGAATCCTGGCGTTTATCCGACACCGTTTTATGAGACCGTTTTGGCGGGTTTGTTAACAGCGTTTTTATGGTTTTTGCGCACCCGCTTGAAGGTTGCGGGACAATTATTTATGGTGTATTTGGTTTTGAACGGGGTGGAACGTTTTTTCATCGAGAAGATTCGCGTGAATGATAAAATTCATGCGTTTGGGCTGACGTTTACACAAGCGGAAATGATTGCGGTGATTATTACGATTATTGGAATTATTGGTTATTTCGTTTTGCCAATAACGCAAAAATCTAAAAATCAATCCGTTACAGAAAACATTGAAAATCAACCTATTATAGAAGAAGAATCTTAATTTTTCATCCCTTAATACAACCTATTATGTTAAAAAAAAGCTCATTTAACCTTCTATTTATGGTGTTGCCTCTGTTTGCGGTGGCTCAAACAGACAAACAATACGAAATCGTTGCAGAAGGAACTTGCAATTGCATCAATAAAAAAAATTTAAAAAGCCTAAACAAAGAGTCGGTATCAGCCGAATTAGGCATCTGTATGTTGGGCGCATTGGAGGTTTTGCCTGCGGACGCACGCAAAAAATTTGATTTTATGAATCCCGAAAAAGCGCGCGCATTAGGCGAAAAAATCGGCTTCCAAATGGCATTCAAATGTCCTAAAATCATAGCTGCGCTTGGGGCTACGATGAGTGAAGAGAAGGACGGCACTCAAACGCCGACCGCACCCGAAGCCATAACGGTCGAAGGCAAGGTCAAACAGGTCATCGAAGGCGATTATGTAACGGTCGTACTCGTGGACGCAGAGGGGCGCGAACATAAATTGATTTGGGCAGATCATTTCACGGGTGAGGCTCCGTTTATTGCCAATCCACAGGATTTGAAAGATAAAAAAGTCGCAATCGGCTATCAATTGTTGGAAAAATATGTACCGAAAATGCACGATTATTACGCGCTCAAACAAATTGTTCGTTTAGAAGTTCAATAAAATAAACGGTCACTTAATGAAATTAAAATAGTGTAAATAATTGATAATCAATTACTTACACTATTTATCATGCGTCATTATTTACTACCTTCGGTGCAATGATAGCGAAATAATTTCGCCACTTCGTCATCATACTTTTCGGTAAAACCATATTTCAATGCTTTCGCAAAATCATTACAACCCGCTTGTTTATCACCCATTGTTATCAACAACATGCCACGATTGCGATACGTATAAGCATTTTGCGACAATAATGCTACCGAACGATTCATATCCGCCAATGCTGCATCATATTCCTGCAAATTAAATTTGGCTAAACCTCGATTACTCAAAGAGATTGGTTCGTTTGGTTCCAAGGTTAACACCATATTATATTGTTCGACTGCTTCTTTATATTGATTCATATTCATATATGCGTAACCCATATCTGCACGAATCGAAGTATTGGTCGGGTCAATTTCCAAAATGCGTTTTAAAAACATTAATGCTTCTGAACCGCGATTCATCCGATTTAAAATATTGCTCACATTGCTCAAGGTCGCAATAAAATTTCCATCCAAACGGTATGCCTCCAAATAATCTATGTATGCACCTTGTAAATCACTGCGCATCGCTTTGGCATTGCCGCGATTGTTATAAACAAAAATGCGCATCATCGTATCGGGGCAATAGCGCAGAGCCATATTATAATCATTCACAGATTTTTCGGGCTCGTTAAGGTTGAAAAAAAGAATGGCGCGAGACAAATACGCATCAAAAAATTGAGGTGTTAAAGCCAACGATTTGTTATAATCGGCTAATGCTTTTTCGCCATCGTGAATCATCATGTGCGCCTGCCCGCGATAGAAATAATATTTGGCTTCATTGGGTTCTATGGCAATAATTTGATTGTATAACTGAATGGATTTCAAATAGTTATTCTTGCTGGATTCAATACCCGCTTGCTTGAGTAAGGGGAGTACGTTTTCTGTGTTTTGAGCGAAAAGCGTGTTACACGCGACCGCTAACACGATTAAAAGGGATGTCTTCATTTTTAGAATGGCGTTTTTAAATAAAATGTAGTAGATTTTCCAGATTATTACAGATAACGCCCAATGTAAGTTGAAGTTCTGAATAATGCAAAAATTAATACCTTTTTTGGGATTATTTTTAATTTTTAAAGCATTTTGTTAGAAAATCGTTTCCGAAATGGATAAAACTAAATTGTAATTATGCTTAAAATAGGGAATTTTTTAGCCCGTTTTTTTGTTGAAGTTTAAAATTTTAAATCAAAATTGAATCATTAAAGATGGAATTATCAAACAAGCAACCCATTATGCATTTTAAAAATATACAAATTGTAAAGTCTGTTCCGTTCAAAACCGCAGTAGATGCACTTTTGGCAATGGAGCAAAAGTTGTATTTACAAAAGGAAAATGGTTGCAAATTGACGCACCTTAAACTATTCAAAATCAATGAGTTAGCTATTTCAGCCTTACAAAAGGAAGGTTTGAATACGGAAATTCTATGCGATTTTGGGCGTTTTTTACATCAATACGGGATTATTGATGCCACTCAATTGCAAAATTGTATCACGGATTTTGAAGACTATTCTACAGAGTATTTCGAAGGTTATTATCGAAAAAGCGATACATTTGAGCCCAAAACCATTGAAAATACCCTTCAACGAAGCGCGTATGGCGGCTCTTATTTTGAAGAATTTGATTATACGAAGCCTGATAGTGAAGCGGCACAGGCATTAAAGGAAAGTTATGGTAGTTTTCCGACCTACACGGTCGAAGCAATAGATAAGCGAAATGCTTATATCAAAAAAGTTGCTGCCTTTTTTAAAGCGAAAGTCAATAAAAGTGCGCACAAACAGACGGGTATCACATTTAAGTACGGATTTGCACTGGATGATACTTCTAATTCGGATTGGATGGTTGTCGTTTATATTGAAAGTAATTATATGTTGGTTTATAGCTATTTTAATACAATTTAAGGCAAGTTATGCTCGAAATGAAGTGCAATTGGGTTATATAAGCATTTCGTTTATACATTTATCATTTATTAACAAAATTCAAATACAATATGACGCTCTCCAAACGAGGCGAAAAGGCTGTTCAAACGGTCGTTCGCGTAGATTTAGACCTCTATTTTGAGGCAATTGAGAATGTTTATCACGCGGAAGCCAATCCAACGGGTGGTTTTCCACTCAATGTTGCCGAAAATAAATTAAGTTGGGCGATGTTGAAAGCGCATTTAGAACACCTTTCGCGCACACATCCGATACCGAATTGGGCATCAAGCTATTCCTCAACCTTAGGCGTGCCAGAATTTAGACAGGCAATTGCACATTTTGCTTCTAAATTTTTAACCAAATGTGCTATGTATCCCAATAAAATTGGGATTTCATCAGGTGCAGCAGGCGCGATTGAAGTTTCTGCTTTTATATTGGGCGATGCAGGCGATGTTGCGGTATTTCCTGCGCCATGCTATCCTGTGTACAAAAACGACATTGGCAACATGTCGGGATTGGAACGATATGATTTAATCACGCACCACGAGCTGAGTGATTTGCGGCACGGTATGTTGACGGATATTCCACAGTTGGAAAAGGCACTTTCGGCGATTGAAAAGGTTGGAAAACGATTCAAAATGTTGGTTTTGACGCATCCTGATAATCCAACAGGCGGCATTTATCGAACAGAACTATTGGAAAAAATAGCGAATTGGTGTATTTCAAAAGAGATTCATTTGGTGGTGAATGAAATTTATGGATTATCATTAATCAACATTCATCATCCAGAATTAATAAATGATTATCCACAACCTATTGAATTTCAATCTTTTGTGCAAATCATGGAACGCAAAAAAAGTCCCTATTTGCATCATTGGTACGCGCTGTCGAAAGATTTTGGTATTTCTGGATTTCGGGTGGGCATGGTGTATTCGCATAATGAATTGTTTATTCAAGCCTTTCAAAACCTCAATTTGGCACATACGATTTCTAATCATACACAATGGTTATTGCAATTGTTGTTGGAAGATACCAACTTTTTAGAATCTTATATTGAACACAATCAACGCGCTTTGACAGAATCTTATATTGTAGTAATACAGTGTTTGCGAAATTTAAAGATACCTTATGCACCTGCGTATGGTTGTTTATTTGTTTGGATGGATTTATCGGAATTCTTACCCGCACAGACGCAAGCGGCAGAGCAAACTTTTTGGACAACGCTTTATCGGGCAACAGGCATTTTGTTAACGCCAGGGGACGGTTTCGGGCATACCAAAAGAGGGCAATTTAGAATGGTTTTTCCTTATATTTCAAAAGCGGATTTGGAAGTTGCGATGGAGCGATTGAGTGCATTTGTGCAGACGTGTCGGCAGGGTTTGTAAATAGCGTGAAAATTGGATGAGGCGAGTTTGATTATAAAATTAAGTACTTGGATTTAGATAAATACTGTTAAAAATCAGAGGATTTCCTCGCCACGAGAGGGAGAAGCAGAGCGAAATGTGTTTGTTTTTTTTGATTTTTTTTGCAAAAAATCAAAAAAAACAAACACATCTCAGTCGAAAAGGTCTTTTTTAACCCTTCTTTTTTTAATAATCTGCAATCCACAATCCGCAATCAAAATGCCTAATTCAAACCTTTTCTGGCACATAATACAACACTGAACAATTCCAATCATGCAAATACCGTTGCGCAACTTGTTGAATATCAATAGCTTGAATCTTCAAATATGCATTAATTTCATTATTAATCCAATCCGCATTACCCAACCATTCAAAATAAGCTAAATTCATCGCTTTATTGAGTGCGCCAATGTCGCCAAAGGTTTGTTGACTCTCCAATTTATTCTTAAACTTCTGTAACTCAATGTTTTGTACTAATTCGACTTTCAATAATTCGAGTTCTGCCCAAATCGCCGCTTCAGCTGTTTCCAATGAAACGCCTTCAACGGGCTTCCCTTCGACGATGAGCAAACCTGCATCTGCCGTCCCTGTTTGATAACAATCTATTTCCGAAAACAACCGACGCTCTTTCAACAACCGCCGATACAACCGCGACGATGTGCCCGTACTCAAAATGTCGGTCAACATATCGGTCGCATGATAATCTGCCGCCAAGCGCGCAGGCGCGTGAAATGCCATGAAAAGCGCGGGAACAGGAATTTTTTGTTTTAAAACATTGCGTTTTAATGCTGTTTGTGGCGGTTCTTGCGGCAGGTTGCGGACATATTTTTCGCCTGCAGGAATCTCGCCAAACCACTTTTCCGCCAATAAAAGACAATTTTCAGCCGCCACATTGCCCGCAATGACCAAAATCGCATTATTCGGCGTATAAAATTTCTTATAAAAATCTTTTACATCTGTTAACAACGCTTGTTGAATGTGGGCAGGTTCTTTGCCAATCGTCGGATATCGGTACGGATGCGTCGTGAACGCCATTTCGCCGATATGATGCCAAACATCGCCGTAAGGTTCGTCCAAAGTCGTCTCTTTAAACTCCTCAACAACGACTTTACGTTGCGTATTCAGTGCTTTTTGAGTCATATTCAACGCCAACATGCGGTCTGATTCCATCCAAAACGCTGTTTCAAGGTTTTGTGCGGGCATCGTCATATAGAAATTCGTTAAATCTGAATTTGTAAAAGCATTGTTTTCGCCGCCCGCCCGTTGAATATAGGTGTCAAAATCTTTAATATTTTTAGAACCGCCAAACATTAAATGTTCAAAAAGGTGCGCAAAACCAGTTTTATCAGGCGATTCGTCTCGCGAACCGACATCGTATAATAAATTAAACGCAGCCGTCGGTGTACTTTTGTCCGTATGCACCAACAATCGCAACCCGTTTTTTAACGTAAATTTTTGATAATCAATCATAAGTAAGGATGAATGATGAATGATGAATGATGAATTTTACAATTAATTGGTTATCAATCAAGTAGGTAATGTAGAATAAACGATAAACTTATTTTTAGATAAATAATTGATAATCAATCAGATACAGCGTTTGAAAAGTTTAAAACCGTTACGTTTATTTTGCTTTAACTACTTGAATAGGCAGCTTTTAAACAAATTTTATTTTTGTTTAGTTGCGTATGAATTTAATGATGTGTTATCTACTTTTTTTTAATCATTTTTTTAACGCTATTTATTCCCAAACAATTTTTATCTTTGAAAGTTTTTTAGCGAAAGAAGATTGTTTCAAGTTTAAACTTATAAGTAGTTAGGTAAAAAATAACACGGCTTATATTGTTTTATACTACTGAGTTGTTAAAGTTATAATATGTTTTTCCCCGCAGATTTCGCAGAAAAGACTCTAAAAGAAAATCAGCGAGAATCTGCGGAAAAAATAGATTGATAATGAATCGTTTACGCATTCAATCTTTAACTACTCAGTAGGGTAATATTTTTTACATTCAATTGATAATCAATCAATTGCAAAAATTCATCATTCATCATTCATCATTAAGCAGTATGAAAAAAGGATTTATTTTGACCATCCAATTATTTGTGGTGGTGCTTTTGCAGGCGCAATCGCCTATTGGGACTTGGAAAACGATTGATGACGCAACTCGTGAAGCCAAATCTTATATTGAAATCAGCGAATCTGGCGGATTATTCAGTGGCAAAGTGACTAAATTCTTACGCGCAGACGCGGATCCGAATCGAAAATGCGATAAATGTACCGATAGCCGCAAAGGACAATTGATATTAGGCATGACGATTGTAAAAAGTTTGCGCAAAAGCGGCGCGGAATGGAAAGGCGGCACTATCCTTGACCCCGAAAAAGGACAAGAATATAAGTGTACAATCTGGTTTGAAGGCGGCAAAACAGACGTTTTACAGGTACGCGGGTATCACTGGTCTGGACTTTGGCGTACTCAAACTTGGTATCGTGTGAAATAAATCAGTCGGATTTCGGGTTTTGAATGGCAGATAGCAGAATATTGATTGGCAAAATATAAGATAATCCAATCAATATTCCAAAATTCGCCATCCAAAATCCGCCATCCAAAATCGAATCACCTAAAATAATATCCCATTTTATGACTAAAAAAGCCTTCATCATTGGTGCAAATGTATCGGAACTTGCTTACAATGACCACGATATTCGGTTGATTTCGGAAGCGTTCCGACAACACGACTTCGAAATCATTCATCCAAAAGGGAAGAAATTTGATATTTTAGAAGCCTTAGAAAATGTCATAAATCGTTGTAAACCAATGGATTCGTTTGTTTTTTATTATACAGGTTATGGAACGGTGGTACGCGAAAAACTTTTTTTAGAGTATCACGACGAAACCAGTTTCAATATAAAAGCTATCATTAATTTAGTGCAACGCTGCGCCGCAACCCATAAATTAATGATTTTAGATATTTGTAACTCAAAAGTGGGTTCAATTGATTGGTTGCCACCTTTGGAAGATGCCAATTTTGGCTTGTT
>JBEEMZ010000037.1:0-37810 GCA_041192405.1 Bacteroidota bacterium
ACCAGGGCTGGCTGACCGCCACCACCGACTCGGTCGAGGCCCTGCAGGGCGCCGACGTGGCCCTGCTGTGCGTCGGCACGCCGTCGCGCCTGAACGGGTCCACCGACCTCAAGTACATCGAGCGGGCCTCGGCCGAGATCGGCGAGTACCTGCGCACCGCCGATCACCACCTGGTGGTCGTGGTGCGTTCCACCGTGCCGCCGGGCACCGTCGAGGGTCTCGTCTCGACCACCCTGGCCTGAAAATCCACCCCGCGCGCCCCAATCGCGCAACCACCTACAAAGGGCACGCTTACCTCGTCGAAACGATGCAACAAAGCACCTGGCATCAAAATCGGCATTCGATTACTGCCCGAATGCGGTTGATGAATATGCGCTGCCCGAATCGAAGTCGGGTCAATCGTCATAGATTTGTTTTTTCGGTCCCAAACGATGGTCGCTCCAAGCGAACGCAACATATCAGCAGTAATTTCTACATCGCCAATGGGCGGGACATTCGTTAGTTTAGTCACAGCATCGCCTAAAAGGGCGGCAATCATGGCTTTGGTTGCAAAATTTTTCGCTCCGTAACAGCGAATTGAACCAACAATAGGAGCACCACCTTCAATTTTATAGGCAGTTGATTCGTTTGGTTGCATGGATGAATGTATGTTTGATAATCAAGGTTGCATATTCTGTTTAGAAAGTGCAAATTTAAATTTAAATCTCAAAAAAAACAAAAGTCTTTCATTTCTTTGGCTTGTTCTCGAAAAATAAAATCATTTTGGGTCAAAAGGCGATACCGTCACGCGAAACATCAACCTCCTATAAATGACAGAAAGATACCAATGCCCGCAGATTTTCGCAGAAGGAAGGTTTCAAACTCAAAAAGCTGCGTAAATCGGCGGAAAAAAATCGCTCCTTTTCTAAATGATTTATGGCTGCTTGTTCGTAACAAATTCTTAACTAAATAAAAACTTTTTATTAAGAATTTGCTGCGTGTAGGGCGGGAGTTATTCATTAAATCCAGCAATGTATGAATTTTGCAATTCCATTTCTAAGAAACAGTTTGATTTTAATATTATTTTTGGTTGTTAACCAAATTTTAATTGCTGCCAACAATGACAGTACAAAACATTATTTGTTGATTATCAATGCACGCGGTACTGATTTAGCAATAGGTTCTAAAACCTTCTCATTAACAGGTCATGCTTTTGTATCTTGGGGAACGCGAATGGGGCAAGATTCGATTTTGGTAGAGAAAACGGCTGGTTTCTATCCCAATAAAAAAGCAAATTGGGTCAATATGATGATAGACACATTGGAAGGACATATTAATAATAATTTTGAAATGAATAGCAATGCTTTCAATGTGCCTGTCGAGCAAATTATCATTGAAGTAGATTCCAGTAATTGGGTCGCTTCTCAACAGATTGAAAAAAAATATAAGAAAAAATCATATAATCTTTTTAAATTCAATTGTGTCAATTTTGTGAATAAAGTGGTTGCTTCGACAGGCTTAAAACACGCAAAAACAAAATATTTTGCGTTTATTCCTGTATCTCCGTTGCAATATTTGAGCCGCATTTCAGATTTAAATCGGGATAAAGTATTGCAAACCAAGTCATTACGCAAAATGCCAATAGAAATTGTAAGTGATAGTTTGATTGCAAAAACGAATCAGGAAATACCCAAAAACGCGCTTGCACAAAATTGATTCTAATTCAATTGACCACAAATTGCACGAATCTTCACCAAATTATTAGTGAAAATTCGTGTAATTCGGAGCAAATTTATATTTTTTTACCACGCATTGCATCTTGAATCGTTACATCCATCGCCCGATGCGCTAATGGCGTTGTATAATGATTCAAAGTTGTAATTGCTGTTTGAATCGCATTTTTATCTTGTTGCGCAATCGTTGCTTTCAGCGCAGCCGCCAATTTCTTCGTTTTGCGCTTTTCCCAATCCGTTAAAATGCTTTTATGCTGTTTTAAAAACTTATCCGACGCTAATATAATATGATTGCCTTCATTCCGCGCCTCAATTAAAGCCTTTTCCGCCATGTCTTCTTCCGCATTCATAATACCTTCAATCAACATTTCCGCCATTTCTTCTTCCGAAATGCCATATTGCGACCGTATTTCAACGGAAGTTTCCGTTCCAGAGCGCAATTCTTTCGCTTTCACCTTCAAAATACCATCCGCATCTAACACAAATTGTATTTCAATTTTCGGCAAACCCGCAGGCATCGGTGGAATCCCGCGCAAGGTAAATGCACCTAATTTGCGATTATTCGCCACCAAATCGCGTTCGCCTTGAAAAACAGCTACTTTCAAATTTTTCTGACCATCCACCGAAGTCGTATATTGACGACCCGATTGATTCGGCACTTTGGAATTGCGCGGAATAATCACATCCATCAATCCACCAACCGTTTCAATCCCCAACGAAAGCGGCGTAACGTCAATCAACAATACATCGCGTTGATTCCCCGCCAATACATCCGCTTGAATCGCCGCCCCAAGCGCAACCACTTCATCAGGATTTAAATCATCATATACTTTTTGTTTGAAAAAATTGCCAACAGCCGTTTTGACCATAGGCACACGCGTACTACCGCCTACCATGACGACGGATTGAATATCCGAAATTTCTAAATGCGCATCTTTAAGTGCTGATTCACAACACTTTATGGTTTTGGCAAGGAACGGTTGAATCAAATATTCAAATTTTTGTCGGGTCATTTCAAACAAAATAGGTTTGCCTTGACCATCCAAAATAGCCGATTGCCATTGAAAATCTTCTTTAAAACTTAACTGTTTTTTAGCTTTTTCGGCGTTCAAACGCAACGTTTGACCCATAATTTTATCCGAATCCAAGCGATTTTTAACAATTTGGTGTGTTTGCATCCAATCTTCGACAATTGCTTGGTCAAAATCGTCTCCTCCTAAAAAGGTATCGCCATTGGTCGCCAACACTTCAAAAATGCCATCTTGCAATTGCAAAATAGAAACATCAAACGTCCCACCACCCAAATCATAAACGGCAATCGTGCGGGCATCTTCCGTTTTTTTGTCCAAACCATACGCCAAAGCTGCCGCCGTCGGCTCATTCACAATGCGCAAAACGTCTAAACCTGCCAATTTCCCTGCATCACGCGTCGCTTGACGCTGTGCATCATTGAAATACGCTGGAACGGTAATCACCGATTTAGACACGGTTTGTTTTAAAACACCTTCAATCCGCGTTTTCAATGCCTTCAAAATATGGGCAGAAAGTTCCACAGGTGTATAAAACGCATTTTTAACTCGAATTTTAACCAAACTTTCGGTATCTTCATCAATGATTTGATACCCAAAATATTGTTCAAATGGGCGCACATCTTTATAGGATTTGCCCATGAGCCGTTTGACCGAATAAATCGTATGTTGCGGGTCGGTCAATAACTTCAATTTGGCATCATCACCTGCCAAAATACCACCATTTGTTTCAAAATGAAGTACAGACGGCACTAAGGTACTTTTACCATCCTGTCCTTTGATGCAAATCGGTTGACCATTTTGTATATACGCGACCAACGAATGTGTCGTTCCTAAATCAATGCCGACAATGATTTCTTTTTGGGGTTCGGGTTGGTTCACGGAACCATCTTTTAAATTGATGGATATTACTGCCATTTTTATATTTTTTAAGGCGTGATTTTCTAATTTTGTCGCATTAATGAATGATGAATGCTAAATAATGAATGATGAATCTTACAATACGCTGATTATCAATGAATTATAAGATTCATCATTCATCATTCATCATTCATCATTCATTAACCTGTTTTGATGCAGATTGTTTAATTTAAATTTTGTAAAATAATCAATAATTTTAATATGAAAACCATTACACACAATATTTTAATGGTGCGCCCTGCGAAATTCGGTTTCAACGAACAAACAGCCGCTACCAATCCGTTTCAAACCCGCGATGATTCCCAAACTGTAGCCCAAATTCAAGAACAAGCTCAAATTGAATTTGACCTTATGGTAATGATGTTACGCAGTCGAGCGATTAATGTCGTCGTGGCGCAAGATACCAAATCGCCCATCAAACCTGATGCTGTTTTTCCGAATAATTGGGTCACTTTTCACGAAGATGGCACGACGATTTTATATCCGATGTTCGCAACAGCGCGTCGTAAAGAACGCCGTGACCCGATTTTGAAAGCCATTAGTAAAACGTTTGAAATCACAAAACAGGTGCATTTGGAACATTATGAAGGCGTTAATCAATTTTTGGAAGGCACAGGAAGCATGATTTTGGACAGAACCAATGAAATCGTTTATGCATGTTTAAGTCCGCGTACAGATGTGAAAGTTTTAGATGAATTATGTGAAACTTTACATTATAAACGATTGGTTTTCAATGCAGTAGATGACAAACAAGTACCGATTTATCATACAAATGTGATGATGGCAGTAGGCGAAACGTTTGCAATTGTCTGTTTAGAAACGATTCCCGACAAGGATGAAAGAGCGAATTTGGTTAAATCGTTGGAACAAACGAAGAAAGAAATCATTGAAATTTCTTTGGAACAAATGAAATCGTTTGCGGGCAATATGTTACAAGTGGGGAATCAATTTGAGGAAACGTTTTTAGTGATGTCTGAAACGGCGCGTCAGTCGTTGAATGATGTGCAAATTAAACAAATTAAAAAACATACGCAAATCTTATCGCCTGATATTCAAACAATTGAGAAATATGGTGGCGGTTCGGCGCGATGTATGATGGCTGAAATCTTTTTACCACGTAAATAATGAACACAATAGGGACATAGGTAACTTATGATGCGAATGCGAATACTGAATTTATAGATAATTGTGGATAAAATATCTATAAATTCAGGTAAATATCCATATTTTACAAATATTTTATCTATAAAATATGGATATTTACCTAAATTTATAGATAAAATTGGTATCACATGTCCTCTATGTACCTATGTGTTTGCAAAAAAAGAATGAAAGACAATTACTTAACGATTAAAAATCCTGCTCTCGGCGAATTCAAAGATAGAGGTTCAAAGTTCATTGCTTACGCAAATCCAATGGATTCAGAAACGGATTTCGCTCATTTTGCAGAGCGCGTTCGCAAAGAACATCCCAAAGCACGACATCATTGTTACGCATGGCGATTGGGTTTAGACCAAAATCAGTTTCGCGCCAATGATGACGGCGAGCCATCGGGCACTGCGGGGCGACCCATTTTAGCACAAATAGACCGTTTGAACTTGACGAATATCGGAATCATTGTCGTCCGCTATTTCGGAGGCACCTTGTTAGGAACGTCGGGTTTAATAAATGCCTATCGCGCAAGTGCCGCAGACGCGCTCGCTCAATCGGAACGGATTGAAAAGATTTTGGAGGATAAAATTGAAATTCAGTTTGAATACGAGTGGATGCCCGCCGTGATGAATGCTGTTAAAAAGCTGCAAATCAATGTGTTACGACAAGATTTTAATGAAATAGGCAGCCTCCAAATCAGCATTCGCAAGCAATTAACGGACGCAATGTTGTTACAAATGAAGGCATTGATTTTAAAAATCACAGTTGAAGAAATGTTGTTGCTCCAAGAAATCAAAGGAATTTCAATTTTTTTTGAAAAAAAGTGAAAAAAAGTTTGCAGAATCTAAAAAGCGTTATATCTTTGCACCGCGTCAGGCAGCCAGCTCCTTCTGAACTCCCCCAGGGTGGAAACACAGCAAGGGTAAGATAGTCGAGCGGCGTGTCGGGCGCATTTTTTTTGTCCAAAAATGCGCATACTCTTTTTCACTCATACAAGAATTTGAATACAACCGTTGAAATACCCTCAACAAACGTGATTCAACCTCTTTATTACAAGCAACCGCCAACCTTTCATGAAATTTTTTATTGATACAGCCAATTTAGACCAAATTAAAGAGGCTAAAGACTTAGGTATTTTGGATGGTGTCACGACCAATCCTTCCCTCATGGCTAAAGAAGGTATCGTCGGTACCAATAATATCTTAAAACATTACAAATCTATTTGCAACCTCGTTGAAGGGCCCGTCAGTGCGGAAGTGATTTCCACCGATTTTAAAGGCATGATTGAGGAAGGTCGCCGTTTGGCAGACTTGGCAGAAAATATTGTGGTCAAAGTGCCGATGATTAAAGACGGTGTGAAAGCCCTTTCTTGGTTTCACGCCAATGACATTTCAACGAATTGTACCTTGATTTTCTCGGCGGGACAAGCGATTTTAGCCGCCAAAGCAGGTGCAACGTTTTTATCTCCGTTCATCGGGCGTATTGATGATATGAGTTGGGACGGCATTGATTTGATTAAACAAATTGTTGAAATATACGGGATTCAAGGTTGGGATACACAGATTTTAGCGGCTTCGATTCGCACGCCTTTGCACATCGTGCAGGCGGCGCAAGCAGGCGCGGATGTGGTGACGTGTCCGTTATCGGCGATACTTGGTTTATTGAAACACCCTTTGACCGATTTAGGATTGCAACAGTTTTTGGAGGATCACGCCAAAGCGAATGCAAGTTTGAATAATATCGTAAAGAAATAATTTGATTTCGGAATGTGGATTGCGGAATGTTTGCCAATCCGAAATCCACATTCCGAAATCAAATTATTTCTAATAATCTATATCTGTATCTAATTCTTTGCCTTCGGCGAGTAACATAACTTCCTCCACATCTAATTTTGAAATCTTTGCAACTGCAGCAATTGGCAAACCTTCATTTAACGATTCCTTTGCGATTTCAATATTTCGGAGTCGAATACTTTTATCTACAGCGGTTTCGATGACCGAATTTTCGATTCGCCGATTTTCAATATGTCGTTGATAAGCACGGCGTTCCTCAAGACTCATGCGCTCCACATCTAACACGGTTTTCGCTCGTTTCATGCCTTTGGCTTTGAAACTATCTTTGATTTCACTTTTTTTCAAAAAATAAAACCATTCATCAATGGGGTCCGTTACGTGTTCGGGTTTAAACGCGCCGACGCGCAGAATATAATACTTGGGGAAAATGTCAGCAACCGTTTTAATCGTGTATTTTTTTTGTTGGGTCTTGGTTGGATTGAGGATATCTTTCTGTTTGCGCCCGATGAACGCTCCTTGATATTCGTAAATGTAATCCTTCCCCTGCCCAATTCGAAAATAAACAATATTAATGGAATACACTTTTTTGATTTCGCCGTAAGGCTGTCCTTCGTGAATATATTCGGTAATCAATTTGGAGACCCCGTAAACCATTCGATGGAAATAATCAATTTCATCGTCATATTGGATTTCGATGAGCATTAATTCCCGATTTTGGGTTCGAACCAAAATATCCACACGGTCCCATTTATCATTTTCCGATTGTTGATTGCCTTCGCTTTCCAAGATATTTTGAATCCACACATCAAAACCGAGTAATTCGCTTAAAAAACCTTCCAACACATCAAAATTTTCTTTGTGTCGCAAGACTTTTTTGATTGCCCAATCAAAACTCATTAAAGTACGTTCTGCCATGATTTTATTCAATTTTAAAGGCGTAATGGAATGATTTTCAAAAAGTTATGAATTTTTTTTTAAGAAGATGCTTCAAATCAAGGGCAAGTTACCCTTTTTTATGGTTTTTTTAGAACTTTTTTTGAAATAGCGATAGTGGTTCTGCCGCACTTTTAGCGCAAAAAAAATGAAAAAAGGCTTATGTTTTGGAAACCTTGAAGGTTTCCAAAACATAAGCCTTTTGATTATCAACAGATTATGTATTTAAAACGTTCCACGTTTTCGAAACGTATAATCATCTTTCAAAACATCATCATCAGATGACTTTACTCCAAAATTAAACCTTTTTTTGAACATTCGTTTAAAAAAGGCTGCTTTTGTTACATTTTTTAATTATGGACATAACGAATTGTCCTTAAAATTTGCTTTACTTTGCCTTTATTTTATCATCAAACAGTTCAAAAACAATGAAAAACCTATTTTTCTACGCATTTTTAGCAATAATAACGGTTGCTTGTAAATCGAAACCCAAAAAAGCTGCTGTTACAACAAGTGGTATTTCAGAGGTTTTCGACGCGTATTACAAAGAAAGAATGCGTTTATATCCTTTGGACGCGACTTCAAATGGCATCAATGAGTATAATGATCAATTGCAAATTGAAATTTCGGAATCTTTTCGAGATTCTGTACGCCGATTTTTGAAACGTTATCAAGGTATTATTGAGAAAACGGATTTGGCAAAATTGGATTCCAACGAAAAAACGAGTGTAGAAATTTTTAAATGGGAATTGAATCAAAGTTTGGCTTCGCTGAATTTCAATGATCATTATATGCCGATGAATCAATTTTGGAGTTTGCCGTTGACGCTCGCACAATTAGCTTCTGGCGATGGGAATCAACCCTTCAAAAATGCCAAAGATTATGACAATTGGATGAAACGCGTGGAGCGATTTCCAATGTGGGTAGATACCGCTATCGCCAATATGGAACGCGGTATGGCGGCGGGTTACGTTTTACCTAAGTCATTGGTTGTCAAGATGTTACCACAATTAGAACCGATGTTTAAAATCTTATCAACGCATCATCTTTTCTATCAACCGATTGTGAAATTGGCTAAAAATGATTCGATGGAAACGTATGAAAAAGACCGCCTTAAAGCGCAATACATTGTGATGATTGATAAAACGGTGAAACCCAATTATAAAAAGTTGCATGATTTTCTTAAAGTGAAGTATTTGCCGAAAGCGCGGATGAGTTCGGGCATTTCTGACATTCCAAAAGGAAACGAAATGTATAACAATCTCATCAAACAATGGACAACAACGAATATGACGGCAGATGAAGTTTTTGAATTGGGTAAAAAAGAAGTGGCACGGATTCGCGCTGAAATGGAGACAGTGAAAACGCAAGTGGGTTATAAAAAAGATTTAAAATCCTTTTTTAACTTTGTTGATAAGCGTCCTGCCAATAAACCGTATCGAAAAACAGAGCAAATTCTGGCAGATTTTGAGAAAATTCACCAAACCATGCAGCCTCAATTGGAGAAAATGTTTGATATGACTCCGAAAACGCCGTTTGAAATCCGTCGCACGGAGGCGTTCAGAGAAGCATCTGCGAGTGCGGAGTACAATCAAGGTTCGCCTGACGGTTCGCGTCCTGGTATTTTTTATTTTCCGATTCCGAAAGGCAATGCAGCTGCCATTAACAATTTCCAAAATGAAGCCTTGTTTTTGCACGAAGCCATTCCTGGACATCATTATCAAATCTCCTTGCAACAGGAAAATACGGAATTGCCTGAATTTCGCAAATTTTTATGGTACGGTGCTTACGGCGAAGGTTGGGCGTTATATACGGAGAGTTTGGGCAAAGAATTGGGACTTTATACCGATCCATACCAATATTTTGGCAAGTTAGGGATGGAAATGCACCGTGCGATTCGTTTGGTGGTGGATGTGGGTTTGCATACGAAGGGTTGGACACGCGAACAAGCAATTCAATATGATATGGATAATGAATCGGAATCATTATCAGCAGTCACATCGGAAATTGAACGATATATGGCAATTCCTGGTCAAGCATTGTCGTATAAAGTGGGGCAATTGAAAATTTTGGAATTGCGCCAAAAAGCAGAAAAAACATTGGGTGAAAGTTTTGATATTCGCAAATTTCATAATGAAGTGTTGAAAGATGGTTGTGTGCCATTAAATCTTTTGGAACAAAAAGTGAATAAAATGATTGCGGCAAATACGGTTGTGGCTGCGCCCGAAGCAAAACCTGCTAAAAAAGGAAAGAAAAAATAAAATTTTGACACGAAATTACACGAATTTGCACAAATTTGTTGGAATTAGAGCCCATTTATTCGTGAAAATTCGTGTAATTCGGGGCAAATGTAGTGTGATGTTTAAACTTGACGCAAGTTGTATTATCTTTGCGCGTTCAAAAAAAATTAGTCAATCACTATTTCAATCATTAATATGATTCTTTTACAAGGTGCTGGCGGCATGAGTTTAATATTTCCGTTAGCGATGTTCGCTGTATTCTTTTTTTTCATCATTCGTCCGCAGATGAAACGCCAAAAAGAACAACAATCTTTTGCCGATTCCATCGAAAAAGGGCGTGAAGTTGTTACAGCAAGTGGCATTTTTGGCAAAATCACGAAGATTGACGGACAAATTGTTACGTTACAAATTGCGGATAAAGTATCTATTCGCGTTACTAAAGTTTCCATTTCCAAAGAAATGACAGAGGCTTTTGCTGGAAAATTAAATGAAACAGTGGTCAACGGATGAAATTCGACTCTTTTTCAAGTCTGATAGGGCTGTGCTGATGTTGTGCATCGGCATAGCCTTAGTGTTTTGGATTTTAAACAAAATGTCTCATTCATTTCGCACTTATGCGCACGTGAATATCGAATATCGCTTGCCGAAAGGCAAAACCTTTACAGCGATTCCAATTCCTGAGTTAACGACGACGATTATTGGCAGTGGTTGGGATTTATTGGGCAAAGGCAAAGTGAATATTGTGTTGGATTTGACGAAAGATAGTTTTCAGATGGTTAGCAGTGGACGATTGCGACAGGTCATTGCGCGCCGATACAATATTTCGGAAGAAATGATTCATCTCAATGTGGATCAAATTCCGATTTATATCGAAAATGAAGCATCGAAAGAAGTGCCTGTGGAACCTTTGACCCAATTAAAATTTGTCAAAGGCTATCGTCTATCGGGTGAAATCTCGGTGCAACCTGCAAAAGTGGTGCTGAAAGGGCCGAAAAATGTGTTGGAGATGATTTCGACTGTTAAGACCGATACGATTCGAGGGGAGAATTTAAAGAAAAATGTGGAACAAATGGTCGCGCTCCAAATTCCAAGTCAAGTGGTTCAATTGTTAGATACGAAGGTCAAAGCGCGTTTGAATATTGAAGAATTTACAGAAAAAGCGATGTTTTTGCCGCTATCAGTTAAAAACGCGCCCGCTACGTATAAGATTTTTCCAAATAAGATTAAATTGAGTTGCATCGTGAGTTTGAGTCAATATAATAGCATTCATCCCAATTTGTTTGAAGCGGAAGTTGATTTGGGCAGCGTTAGTACCGAAAGTAAAAATAATACGATTTCAGTGGTGTTAGTGAAACAGCCTGCGGGGGTGCAAAATGTACAATTTATGCCGAAATCCGTGGAATTTTACTTTGAAAAATAAAAATTTTGTCATTCTGTAGGGGTTATTTGACTATCAAACACGTCAAACCGCATCAAAAATGGGTTTTAAATTATCCAAATCAAGAAGTCAAACAGGCATTTGGACAATTTTTGTTAGCAGAATTTACGAATGTCAAAGGTATCTCTGATCACGAAATCAAAGTGATTTAAAGGTAAATAATGGTGCGAAAGTACCTAATTAATTGAGTAGCACAAAAAAAGCGCACAAAAGCATAAACCTTTGTGCGCTTTTAGCTTTAAAATCAATGAATTATAAAGTTTATAATCTTAAAATTTAAAACCTAACGTAGCCATAATCTGATGATAACTCAAATTGGTTTGCACTTTTTGAACATTCTCAAAATGTTGATAAGGCTGATAACGATACGCTTCACCTGTATTGCGATAGCCCAAATCTGCGAAAAAATAGCCTGTTCTAATGCCAATACCCGCGCTATACGACCAATTGACCGTGTTATCATTTGCCAAAGGCGACATTTGCATTCCCGCACCTGCCCGAATTCTGAAAATATCCAATACTAATTCGCCACCCATGCGCAAACTCATTGATTGACGCAAACTATCGCTAATCGCTTGATTTACATCGCGTTGTGCTTCTGCATTATTGCTACTATATGAATATTTTGCACCATTGAATTGTACCCATTCTGCTTCGCCCGTCAAAAAACCATTTTTCCCCGCCAATACGCACGCACTCGCTAAAAAACGCCATGGGCTTTGGAATTTATAATTGACATTGCCCGACGGAGAAACGCCTGTGTACGTTTTAACCACATTTCTATCCACATAAGTATAATCCGCACTATTTAAAAACGTGTCTTTCAGTGAAAATATGGTTGGCGTATGCACCGCAATCCCTAATCTCAAATTAGGATGTACGCGGAATATCAAACCCAATTTTGCATTGATACCAACGCCATCGGTTTGCAAATATTCTTTATAAACTAATTTGTCAAACACCCGATTTGCATTCATTTCATCGGTTTCTGTGTAGGTTTTATTTTCAGTATTATTCAAAAACGGAATCCCAATTGTCATGCCCATTAAAACGCGGTCTTTATAATTGCCTGCATAAGATAAAACTAATTCATTTATATAGCCTTTGTTTTCAATGCTTTGTGTTTTTTTAATAAGCGCACTCGGCACAACTTCAATATCATTATGATACTGTCTTGAAACGCTATCGTAGAAAATAGCACCTGATTCGACCGCAGGAAAGGATTCTAAATCACTGATAGCATTTGTATTCGCCAAATGTGTCCAACGGTCAATGATAGAACCTTTGCTCGAACCTGTGATAAAAACACTTTTATTCAAATCCGCAATCCGATTTAAGCCAATCCCGAGTTTGATGCTTTTCCAATCCGATTGACTATTCCGATGCTCCATATTCATGACAATACCCACATTATTAAAAGTGCCTGCAAGATTGGACTGTGTAAATGGCGCATTGCTACCTGCCAACAGTTGTGTTTGCGCAGCCGTGCTTTTCACGCCAAAGCTAAAACTCATTTCCGCACCGCGATATTGCGCCAAACCCGCAGGATTGGTACTCAATGCACTAAAATCGGCTCCTAACGCGCTCATCGAACCGCCAACGGACATCGAACGCGTTGTGCTACCATATTGGTAGTTGGAATAACGCAATGCTTCTCCAAAGTTTTGAGCATCAATGGTTTGTGAAGCTGCTATAATTGATAAAAAAAATACAAGTTTTTTCATTATAGGAAATTAAAATAGTGATTCTAAGATTTAAGTTTTCAAAATAAAAGACCGCATCTTGCGCCCATTTTATTTATTTTGTACGAATCCTTTATGAAAACTGAGGTTATTCGGAACAAAAAGGCAATAAAAAGGCGGGCGGCAATGGTTAAATCAACGCCCGCACCTATCTAATTCGATTTCAGATTTTAGAATCCATTGAAAATCAATAGATTACAAAATAACTATCTTGGTCCTCTTGGAGAACTACTACTTTTGTTACTTCCGCCGCTTGATGAGTTTGAACTCCGACTTGGTGACTCACTACGCGATGGAGCTGAACGGTGCTCTGTCCGAGTTGACTCTGAACGGGTTTCACTTCTGCTTGGACGCTCCGTCCGTGTCGGTTCAGAACGTGTTTCGCTTCTGCTTGGACGCTCATAAGTGCGTGTTGGCTGCTCCGTTGTTTGGCTCGGACGCTCATAAGTACGCGTTGGACGCGTCTCATTTGTTTGTTCAGGACGCTCATACGTGCGCGTTGGGCGTTGCTCATTCGTCTGCGTAGGACGATCCAAACTTTCGGTTCTCGTTGGACGCTCATAAGTACGTGTTGGCGAACTTGGATTGATGCGCGTCGTATTCACATCGCCTCTTTGAACATCTGCTGGACTCGTATTTTGCGGGTTGCGCGGATTCGCCGAAATTCTGCCAGAATGGGTTGGGCGATTATCAATCGTTCCGCCATTATTACGCGGCGAAATCGTTTCTCTGCCTATGCGCGGAGACGATGGACTAATGCTCGAACCAACCGTGCGCGCACCTGTGTACGTGCCGTTTGGATTCCAATGTCTCTGATTGCTATTATATGAATTATTGTTGCTATTGCTATTCCGATTGTGGTAATGATTATTATAGCTATAATCATTATACGTATTCCATTGATTATAACCATAATAGTTATTCCAACCATAGTAACTATTGCAACCCCAAGGACTTGAAAAATACGGATTCCAACTATTGAAACTATAATCATACCAACTGTTATACACAGGGCGATACGAATAATGATTCCAGAATGAAGACCGACCAAACGAAACCACTAATTGCGGACGGAAATACAAACGGTCGTAAAAATACGGGTCGTAACGAAACGGATCCATATAATAATTGTCGTAATACGAATAACTCGCAGGGCGATGATAGCGGCGAATCCGTGATGAATATGCGTAATCATCTGCATATTCGTCATCATAATATTGCAAATCATCGTAAGGAGTTGCTTGTGAATTGGATGCAACGGGCGCGTTTTGCGGTGTTGAAGCCTCATTATGGGTTGGTCGCACATACGGTTCAGACGGACGGTCACGCTGTGGGTCGTAGTAAACGTCATCACTTTGAGCAATGGCGGGACTCAAAAACCCTGTCAATAGCACAAGAGCCGATGCGGAAAAGTAACGCTGTTTCATGATTTTACTAATTTAAAAGGCTTAAAAAGAATGATGAATGATGAATCCTAAATGGTGAATAGGGTGATAAATTCATCATTTATCATTTATCATTCACCATTCGCAAATACAGACATAAAAGTATTACCTTTGCGGCTTTATTTTTGTTAAAATTTTTTTAAAAATCGTTCACATTGTGTTAAAGTATTTTTCAAACCCAAATTTACTTTAAAACACATACTATTTAGACCTTTTTTTTAACCAAAAGTTCGTTAATAGCAAGTGGTGAAGCCTTAAAAAAAAGTTAAAATGATTTGGGATTGTGGATTTCGGATTGCGGAATGTTACGTATCGCAACATTCCGCAATCCGAAATCCCAAATCCCAAATCCCAAATTATTCAATTCAAACTATGTCGAAAGAAATTACATCTCGAACGACCGGTGATTACTCCAAATGGTACAATGATATTGTTTCAAAGGCGGGTCTTGCCGAGAATTCTCCTGTGCGCGGCTGTATGGTGATTAAACCACATGGGTTTGCGATTTGGGAGAAAATGCGTGACCAATTAGACAAAATGTTTAAAGATACGGGTCATGTGAATGCGTATTTTCCGTTGTTCATCCCCAAGAGTTTTTTGAGCAAAGAAGCGGCGCATGTGGAAGGTTTTGCGAAAGAATGCGCGGTGGTGACGCATTATCGTTTGAAAGTGGATCCTGCTACGGGCGGCGTTATTGTGGATCCCGATGCCAAATTGGAAGAAGAATTGATTGTGCGCCCCACTTCCGAGACCATTATATGGGATACCTATCGGGGTTGGATTCAATCGTATCGAGATTTGCCGTTATTGATTAATCAATGGGCGAATGTGGTTCGTTGGGAAATGCGGACGCGTCCGTTTTTGCGGACGGCTGAATTTTTATGGCAGGAAGGTCATACCGCGCATGCCACTTCGCAAGAAGCGGTTGAAGAAGCAGAACAAATGTTGGAAGTTTACGCCACTTTTGCGGAGAAATATATGGCAATGCCAGTGATTCGCGGTCGCAAAACGCCAAATGAACGTTTTGCAGGTGCCGTTGACACGTATTGTATTGAAGCGTTGATGCAGGATGGCAAGGCGTTACAAGCAGGCACTTCGCACTTTTTGGGTCAGAATTTTGCAAAAGCCTTTGACGTTAAATTCCTTACGAAAGAGAATAAAACGGAATATGTTTGGGCAACTTCTTGGGGCGTTTCGACGCGCTTGATTGGTGCGTTGATTATGACGCATTCCGATGATTCGGGATTGGTGTTGCCTCCGAAAATGGCTCCGATTCAAGTGGTGATTGTGCCGATTCCAAAGCCAACGCCTGAAATCGCAGCAGCGGCTGAAAAAATCATTAAAGCATTGAAAGCCAAAGGAATAAGTGTTAAATATGATAAAGATGATTCTAAACGACCTGGTTTTAAATTTGCGGAATATGAAATGATTGGGGTGCCTGTTCGGATTGGGATTGGGGCGAGAGATTTGGCGGCGGGTAAAGTGGAAATTGCGCGGCGCGATACGAAGGAAAAAATGAGCGTTCCATTGGAAGATATTGACGATTATATCAAGCAATTATTGAAGGATATTCAAACCAATTTGTTTGAACGCGCCAAAGCTTATCGTACAGAACATACCACGAAAGTGGATGATTTTGAGACGTTCAAAAAAGTATTGGATGAAAAAGGTGGTTTTATCCTCGCGCATTGGGATGGAACAACTGAAACGGAAGAGAAAATTAAAGAATTGACCAAAGCGACGATTCGGTGTATTCCGTTGGATTCAAAACTTGAAAATGGTACTTGTGTTTTGACGGGGAAACCTTCCACGCAACGAGTAATGTTTGCGCGAGCGTATTGAAATACGCTCTTAGAATGGATGCGAAAAGTCGTCAAGGTTGCAACCTTGACGACTTTATTTTATATATAATTTATTGATTTTCAATTATTTAAATACAAATATTAACAAGCCAGTAGTTCTGCTTTGAAAAAAGTCGAATTGTATTTTTTACGAGTCAAGCGAAAAGTCAATTTTTTCTGTAACGAATGAAGCAACATCTATCATTGGTAAAATCAATTTTGAAAACAAAGAACTTTCTGTTTTCGCGCTTAAAATACCGCGAGCAGTGCCGACGGTCAACGCCGCCAAATGCGTAACGAATTCTTTTGGAAAAGAAATCGTTTGGGCAGTAATCAGTTGATTCCAATGAGCTTCATGAATCCCAAAATGGCAACTGACAACGAGTTTAATAATTGGTTTGTTTTTTTGTTGGAATTCAAAATCCGTAAAAACACCAATTTGTTTATCAATGGGCAACAATTTAAATTGAACCGCCGCAGATAAGCCAATATTCGGTTGACTTTCCTTAAAATACTTCTCAAAAGTGGCAAATTGCTCTGTTTTAATCCCTTTGAGTAAAAAGACTATTTTGGGATGATTAGCTTCCATACGCTTCTTTTTGTTGAGATGAATAAGCAGCGAAAGGGAGATTCAAATGAATTTGCATCACTTTCGATTGCTTTTGTGAATAATTGGCAGAGAAAACCATTGGCACAATCATGGTTTGTTGTAAAATATAGGCTTCCACTTTTTGGTTGTGGGCTTCGTAATAGCTTGCCAATAGCGGAATCTCTAACAAAATTTGTAAATGGCTCAAGGTCTCCAAGGTTAAATTTTCTTTTCCTTTGACGATTTTATTAATATATTGCGGACTCACGCCCATTTTTTCGGCTAAATCTTTTTGCGACCAATTCAATAATTCCAATTGATCCAATATTTTGAGCGCAATGTCTTGAGACGCTCTTAACCAAACTCGGTTTGCAATCCGCCATCGGGTTTTTTCTAAAGTTTGAGTGGGCTCGGGTGAAACCAACGCTAAAAATTTTGCTCTATTCGTCATTGAAATCATCAGTTAAAAGTTCATAAAACGAGTCTCTATCAAAGACTTGTTGTTTTTTGAAATAATCTTTTGCTTGGTTTAACTTTACTTTTTCTAATTGTGTATCGGGGTGATCATCCATCAGCAAGTTGATTTTAACGGCACCTCCTGTGATTACAAAAAGGTTTTCATCTATTTTAATGGCGTAAATTCTTAATTTATATCGGCGACCTTTTTGCAGAGATAAAAATTTCACACCCATTTCCAAATTATATAACGGTTTGAAAAAGGATTCTAATTTATGATTTTGGCGGGCAATGCTTTCTATCAAATCGTCTATATATTCGGCATCTTGTCTTATTTCGCGTACAAAGTTTGTTACATCGGCAATTTTATTTTGTTTTGCGTAGGCTCTCAGATACGAAATATCCGTCCATTGCTCCATTAATCGGTCATACTCATTCTCTGCTTCACCCATGTAATGAAAAGCATATAATTGGTCAGCAAAGATAGTGACTATTTTCATTCAAATCAACTTATAGGTTTGTTTTTCTTAGAAATATTTTATGCCAATAACTGATTAGAATTCTTTTTATTGCCAAATGATACAATTTTAAGATTATTTCTGCCAAAGAAATGGTCAAATTTGTTGAAAACGGTTTGAATCTTACGAACTTCTTTCATGTCATAAGGAAACCGAAGAAATGGTTTCAAAATAAAATAATGGAATTCGTTTCAGTAATCTTCGCAGTTTCTAAAACGAATCCTTGCTTAACTTATTGATTTTCAATAATTTATAAAACGCACAAAAGTTGTCGAGGTTGCAACCTCGACAACTTTTTTTATAGTTCCATTTGCAATCGTTTCCAGTGTTTTATTTTCAAAACAATATATTTGTAAAATAAAAATAAAAATAATTGGATTTAAAAATTTGGAAACCTCCTTTTGGAAAGTTAATTTTGCCCAAAATTGTAATAATGAAAGAATTACCTCAATTACCGATAGGTCGTCAATTTTTTTCGCAAGTGCGTCGAGACAACACTTTATATATTGATAAAACGCAGTACATTTACGAACTTTGCCGTTTAGAAGATACGGCTTATTTCTTATCGCGTCCGCGACGGTTTGGAAAATCGTTGACATTGGACACGATCGGCGAATTATTTGAAGGCAATCAGCCCTTATTTGAAGGGCTTTGGATCGCCGATAAATGGGATTGGTCACAGAAGTATCCTGTGATACGGTTGTCCTTGGACGCAATTGGACATGAAAAAACATTAGATATTGCATTACAATTAACGCTTCATGAAATTGCTGAATCTTTCGAGGTCGAATTAAAGCGCAAAACCACAGGAGCGATGTTCAAAGAATTAATTGAGAAAGTCGCTCGCAAACGCGGCAAACAAGTGGTCATTTTAATTGATGAATATGACCGCCCCATTGTAGATCATATTGACCCTTATAATTTTCAAAAGGCTATTGAACAACGCGATACGCTTAAAAAATTTTTTGATGTGTTGAAAAATGCGTCCAAACACATTCGGCTTTTATTCATTACGGGCATCACGAAATTTGCGCGGGTTTCCTTGTTTTCCAGTCTGAATCATTTAGTTGATTTGACGTTAAATCCGAATTATGCGGCATTATGCGGCTATACCCAAGCCGAATTAGAAACATCTTTTGCGCCGTATCTCGAAACCCTGCCCCCAAACACGCTCCAAGAATTGAAAAAATGGTATAACGGATATAGTTGGGATGGGAAAACCTTTTTATATAATCCGTTTTCAATTTTAAATTTTTTCTTTAGCGGTCGTTATGAGAACTATTGGTTCCAAACAGGCACACCGAGTTTCTTAGTTCGTTTGTTAAGCAAACGATTTGAGTACCAATTGCAAGAAAAAGAAGTGAGTAATTTAATTTTAGAGAATTTTGTATTGGAACATCAAGACAAATTAGATATTGATTCGCTCTTGTTGCAAACAGGTTATTTGACAATTAAGCAAGTCAAACCGCATCAAAAATGGGTTTTAAATTACCCGAATCAGGAGATAAGACAGGCTTTTGGACAATTTTTGTTGGCTGAATTTACGGATACACGAGTGTCCATTCCTTATGGTGCGGATATTTTGGAGGCGTTAGATAACAACGATGTTCCAAAAGTGATTGCGGCGTTGAACCAATTGATTCAAGCGATTCCCGACCAAAATTATATTAAAAACGAGGAGAAATTTTTTCATGCGGTGATTCACCTCATTTTTACGATGATTGGAACCGATGTGCGTTCTGAATTTCATACGCCCATTGGACGCGCCGATACGGTTGTGATTACTCCAGAACGCATTTTTATTTTTGAGTTCAAAGTAGATGAATCCGCCAATGATGCCCTTCAACAAATTATTGATAAACGGTATGCGGAAGCATTGCGCTATCGGAATTTGCCAATCGTCGGGATTGGCGTTTCGTTCCAAAGCAGTTTTAAAGGTATTTCAAAATACGAAATTAAAGTACTATAAAAACGCATGAAGCATTCTTTTTATTTCGTGCAAAACAAAAAGAATGCTTCTTTAATTTCTTTTTTCCTTCATTCCTAATTCGATGAATCCTTTAAACGCATCAATCGAATAAAAATTGGGTCTGTAAACGTCCGCATATATTCCAACAAAGGCAAATGGGAGGTATGCAAAACGCGTTCTGCCCATTTTTCGTTTAAACGCCGCCATGCCCGATGCCGTTTCCCACTTTGTCCAAAACGGTTTTGCAAAATATCGTTATAACAATCAAATGGTGTATGCCGACTTTCAAAGGCAACTCGAATGGCTGTTTCTAAAACATTGACATCCAATGGTTTATGTTTTAAAATCAAATACACATCATATAAATCTTTCAAACGCCAAGTTTTGCCATATTGACCATAAAATTCAAATAAACCGTGAATTTTCCACGCACAAGCTAATTCAGGTGTTGGCGCAAAGATTTTAAAACAATTTTCGGGCAAGACTCCAATGTAATCACTCCAAACCGCAGGCGGCACTAATGGATCATTAAAACCCATATCTATTTGAATCGTCCAATCGGTCTCGTGTATGCGCACTTGCAGGTCAACGCGCAAGCCAGGACTTACGGTTTCTTCCCAAATAATAATTGCTTCTGGTTTGTTATCTATAATTTCCAGTGAATCATTGGATAACACATTTAAAAATTTATAAATAAAATTTAAACCACGTTTCAAATCGTAATCGTAATCACCCATTAAATCTAAATCTTGCACAGGGCGAAAATCTTCTGCCCGCAAAATCGCAGGTAATGACCAATTCCGGGTCAATAAACTACCGCGTACAATCACTTTTTCGCTTTCCGCACATTGCATAACGCGCCAAAGCAATCGTTCTAAAACATATAGTTTTAAAACCTTTTCATAAGGCAGGTTTAATTCAACCGTTTTTGCCAACAAGCGTTCTTGCAAATTCATCATCGCCCTTTATTTCAAACAAAATTGTGTACAAACCGCACAGGGCGAATTTTCTTTTTCCAAAGCGTTATCGTTCGTTAACCAATTAGCATCTAAATTTAAGCGGTCATCGTAAACACAATATTCTGTAATATTTTTCAAAATATTAATTTCCAAATATGTAATTGCTTGTTTTAGAGCATTAAAACGAATCATTGCTTCTTCTAATCCAATTGAGTAACAGCGCAATGTAATGAAATACGTTTTGGTATGATCCGCCCGATTTTCAAAAGCATTCCGCGAAAGATGCGCTCCATGTGTTATACAGACGCTTTGAATTTCCTTAAAGTTGCTTTCCTTTTCAAACAAAATCTTTAAATGATGTTCAAAATAATTATCAGAGGCATGATTTTGAGCATCTGCTGCGGTTATAGGAATGCCATAATTGAACGGTGCAGCCTCAATTTTTTGACGTGTCACTTCAAAACCTGCGCGTTTTAATTGATGTGCTAATCCTGTGACTTCGTTTAGAACACTTGTAAAATCGCCTTTATGCGTTGAACAAGTCATGGGTTGGATAGGCACGTCACCACGTGATAATTCAATTTGTATTGCTTTGATACTCAATTGATTACAAGTTTCCGTAAATCGTTTGGATTCGCTTGGCGAAAGATTAGAAACTGTAATATGTGCTTCAAAAAGCCCTGAATAAATTGGATTCATTAGAAAAATTGGATTTTTTGGATAAAGAATTAATGGTAATTTGTTGAGACGTAGTTTTTAGGATTTTTATACGCCGCAAGGAAAAGAATTTTCCATGAGTTCGGATTTTTAACAAAAGAATGCCGATACAATGGAAGACCGAATCAAAGAGATTGAGCCGATTTATACGGATTTGTTATTTGAATGTTTGGTTTAAAATAAGATAAAACAGGCGATTCAAAATAATAAAAACATCGTTTTTTAGCAAAAACGCATGATTTTTAGCGAAAAAAACGCAATTTTAGCAAAAAAGCCAAATCAATTTTAGTAAATTTGCCCCGCGATTTCAGATTGTGGATTTCGGATTTCGGAATCTTCCGCAATCCACCTTCTGCAATCCGCAATCCATATTCCGAAATCATAAATATCATAAATCAAAATGACAGGTTCAAAAGTAACTATCAAAGGCGGCAAACTCAAAGTACCGAATGATCCAATCATTCCTTTCATCGAAGGAGACGGCACAGGACGCGATATTTGGAAAGCATCGGTACGTGTTTTCGACGCGGCGGTAGAAAAAGCGTATAAAGGTAAAAAGCAAATCGTCTGGAAAGAGGTGTTGGCAGGCGAAAAAGCGTTTAAACAAACAGGTAGTTGGTTGCCCGATGAAACGATTACGGACATCAATGAGTATTTGGTGGCGATAAAAGGGCCGTTGACGACTCCCGTAGGCGGCGGTATCACGTCCTTGAATGTCGCTTTGCGTCAACAATTGGATTTATACGTTTGTTTGCGCCCTGTGCGCTATTTTCAAGGCGTTCCTTCGCCCGTCAAACAACCTGAATTGGTGGATATGGTGATTTTCCGTGAGAATACAGAAGATATTTATGCGGGCATTGAGATGAAAGCGGGTTCGGAAGAAGCGGATTTGGTATTGAAATTTTTGAAAAAGAATTTCCCAAAAGGGTTTGATAAAATCCGTTTTGGTACGACGCAAAAAATGAAAGATTATGCCAAAGATGCCCGTTTGAAAGAGTCGGACAAAGATGTAATGGTTGGTATTGGCATTAAGCCTGTTTCTAAAATGGGCACAGAACGTTTAGTGCGTTCGGCAATCGAATATGCAATTGAGCATAAGCGTAAGTCATTGACTATCGTGCATAAAGGCAATATTATGAAGTTTACGGAAGGTGGTTTCCGCGATTGGGGTTACGCGATTGCAGAAGCGGAATTCGCAGAACAAACCTTCACTTGGACGGAATATGACCGTATCAAAGCGGCAAGTGGCGGTGCGGCAGCAGATGCAGCGCAAAAAGCGGCTTTGGCTGCGGGTAAAATTTTAGTAAAAGATTGTATCGCGGACATCGCTTTGCAACAAGTTTTGACGCGTCCGACCGATTTTGATGTGATTGCAACGCTGAATTTGAATGGTGATTACCTTTCGGACGCGCTTGCGGCACAAGTGGGTGGTATCGGCATTGCGCCTGGTGCGAATATCAATTATGTGAGTGGACATGCTTTATTTGAAGCAACGCATGGTACGGCTCCGAAATATGCGGATTTGGATGTGGTGAATCCGAGTTCCTTGATTTTGTCGGGCGTGATGATGCTGGAATACATGGGTTGGCAGAAAGCGGCAGATTTAATCGTTGCAGGCATCGAAAAATCTATTGCGACCAAACGCGTGACGTATGATTTTGAACGCTTGATGGAAGGTGCGACAAAATTAAAATGTAGCGAATTTGGTGACGAAATCATTAAAAATATGTAATCTATTTTGCCCGAATTACACCAATTTACGCAAATAATTGGTGTAAATTGGTGTAATTCGGGGCAAATATTCCGAAATCCCATTATTCTGCTGACATAAATGGATAGCGATAATCGGTCGGCGGCACAAACGTTTCTTTAATCGTTCTCGCTGATAACCAACGATATAGGTTCAAAACAGAACCTGCTTTATCATTCGTGCCGCTTGCACGCGCGCCCCCAAAAGGTTGCTGACCGACCACTGCACCTGTTGGCTTATCATTGATATAAAAATTACCTGCGGCATGTCGCAATTTTTCAAACGCAACATTTAAAGCGGCTCTATCCGTTGAAAAAATCGCTCCTGTCAACGCATAAGGCGAGGTTTTATCTACTAATTCCAACGTTTTGTTATAATCTTTGTCATTATAGACATAAATGGTTAAAACGGGACCAAAAAGTTCTTCACATAACGTTTCATAATTTGGATTCGAGGTCACAATAACGGTTGGTTCAATAAAATAACCTTTACTTTTATCATAATTGCCTCCAATGATAACCTCACAATCTTTGGAAGTTTTGGCTTTGGCAATATATTGAGTAATTTTATCAAAAGCGCGTTCATCAATCACTGCCGTAATAAAATTCCGAAAATCTTCTGGATTGCCCATTTTAAATGTTTTAGCATCTTCAATCATAAAATCTTTGACGGTTTGCCACAAAGATTTGGGCAGATACGCCCGTGACGATGCAGAACATTTTTGACCTTGATATTCAAACGAACCGCGTGATAATGCAACCGCAAGCGATTTAGCATCCGCAGAAGGATGTGCCATAATAAAATCTTTGCCGCCTGTTTCGCCCACAATACGCGGATATGTTTTATATTTAGACAATTGATTACCAATGGTTTGCCACAACATTTGGAAAACTTTCGTACTACCCGTAAAGTGCAAACCTGCAAAATCAGGATGCCTAAAAATGACATCGCCCGCTACGGGGCCATCACAATAGACCAAATTGATAACGCCCGCAGGCAAACCCGCCGCTTCAAACAATTCCATGATGACATGCGCTGAATAAATTTGAGAATCCGCAGGTTTCCAAACCACCACATTGCCGAGCATCGCGGGCGCGGCGCATAAATTCGCTGCAATCGAAGTGAAATTGAACGGAGTCAAGGCAAAAACGAAGCCTTCTAACGGGCGATATTCGGTTCGATTCCAAATGCCTGCACTACTTTCGGGTTGTTGTTGATAGATTTCCGTCATAAATTGAGCGTTGAATCGGAAAAAATCTGCCATTTCTGCAACTGCATCAATTTCTGCTTGAAAAACCGTTTTGGATTGACACAACATGGTTGCCGCATTCATTTTCGCTCGAAAGGGGCCACATAATAAATCCGCCGCTTTCAAAAAAATGGCAGCGCGTTCTTGCCAAGGCATTTTTTCCCAATCGGGTTTCGCTTTCAAAGCCGCATCAATCGCTTCTTGCACATGCGTTGCATTGCCGCGATGGAAATAACCTAAGGTATGACTCAATTCATGAGGCGGATGAATTGCCACTTTTTCATCCGTCGTAATTTTTTTGCCACCGATGTGCATAGGAATCTCCATCACTTGCGATTTACAAGTTTTGAGAGCCGTTTTGAGCGCAATCTTTTCGGGACTGTCGGGGCGGTAAGCCAAAATCGGTTCATTGACCGCTTTTGGAACGCGATAAAAGGCGTTAGACATGATATATTGATTTTTTTTGGTTGGTGATTCTTTTTCAGTACATGACAAAAAAGGCACAGATACTTTTTCCGCAGATTTCGCAGATTTTTTGCGCAGATTTTCCAAATTTTATTTTAAAAATCTGCGAAATCTGCGGGAAAACGACCTTCACTTTTTTGTCATGTACTGAGACTGAAAACGCGCAAAAGTAGGAAAATTAATGAAATGGAGCATACTTTTCCCAGAAAATGGCTTCAATATTCTCCGCATCCGCCTCATCGCAATCGCCGTAAATACTGATGCGCCGAGAAAGTCCACTCATATTTTCATCTTCCTCCTCGAAATAGAATGAAAATTCTTTTCCTAACGAATCGCGCAGAAACTTAATTTCATAGACATCGTGCGAAACCTTGCCATCTTCAAAAAATGCTGCTTCCTGACCGCCGAGCACGCGCATGACGATATGAATCGCTTCTTCGGAGCCGAAATAATGGTTTTGTAATTCGGCATCATACCGATACATTTCTGAAACCGTTTCTTGACAATATTCGTGCACGGTTTCCCGAAGTGCTTGAATGACATTTAAATGGTGTTGATTTAGATTTTCTGACATTGAGTAATGATAAATGACGGATTTATAAAATGTTGATTATTAATTAGTTATAAAAAAGGATTGCTGTTTTACAAATTCATTATTTTTTGAACAAAAAAAGTAAGGTCTTGTTTTAATTGTTATGAAAATTCATACGCTCCTTCAAATCGGTGAACATCACACCAATCATTGTGAAGATTTCCTTCTTTCCGAAAAAATGGGTCAAAACCAACTACTTTGCGCTGTTATGGACGGTTGTACAATGGGTGTTGACAGTTATTTCATTGCCACAATGATTGGTAAATTGTTGCGCAAGATAGCCAAAGGCTTTTATTTTAAAGAATTCATTGAAAAGAAATCTTTTACAAATCAAAATTTATTGAAATGCGTTTGTAAACAATTGTTTTTGGATTTGAACGAACTTAAAAATAAATTGCAATTGGAACGCGAAGAAATGCTTTCCACTTTGATTTTAATGATTTTAGATACTCAAAAATGCGATGCAAGTGTCATGACAATACGTTTGCAACACGCAACTCATTGAATATCAACAAGATAATCGTCCTGATTATTTGGGTTATCATTTGGCAGAAAATTTTGAAACGTGGTTTTCAAATCATCAACAATTCAATCATTTTGAACAGGTGCAAGACATCAGTATTGCCACCGATGGTATTTTGACATTCAGCCGTTTCGATAATAGGAGAACGATATTAGAAAAAAATGCGATTGAATATTTGCTAATGGATAAGTCATTGATTAGCAATGATAAAATGCTGCATCTAAAAATGTTGGAAATCCAAAAAGATTGTGGTTTGAAGCCAACAGATGATTTGGGCGTTATTAGGGTTTGTAGATGATTTTAGAAATGCTTATCTTTGTGTTTGGATTCACCCTTTAAACTTTTTTTAAATGAAACTATTGCCGTTAGGCGTTCAGCATTTTGACAAATTGATTCAAGACAATTGCGTTTATGTGGATAAAACGCAACTGATTCATCAATTAACAACGACGGGACAAATTTATTTTCTATCGCGTCCACGCCGTTTTGGAAAATCATTGTTGGTTTCAACCTTGAAACATCTATTTCAAGGCAATAAAATTTTGTTTAAAGATTTATGGATCGAAGATAAATGGGATTGGTCCAAAACGCATCCTATTATTCATCTTTCATTTGCGGTTTTAGATTTTGTAGAAGATAATTTGGCTGCTGCCATTTCAGAGCGATTGCATAAAATTGCAGGAGAATTAGGAGTCGTTTTGACTAAAAAAACGTACAAAAGTCAGTTTGAAGAACTGATTGAGCTTTTATATAAAAAATCAAAGCAGCAAGTCGTAATCCTGATTGATGAATATGACAAACCGATTGTTCAATATTTGGAATATGACACCATGGGGCAGGCTGAAAAAAATCAAAAAATTCTTAAAAATTTCTATTCGGCACTCAAGGATGCAGGCGCAATGATTCGTTTTTTGTTTATTACAGGCGTATCGAAATTTTCTAAAGTGTCATTGTTTTCGGATTTGAATCACATGACGGATCTCACGATGCGGGCAACTTATGCTGCACTTACAGGTTACACGCAAGCCGAATTGACCCATTATTTTGACGATTATTTAAAACGGGCTGTGGCTGTAACCGAAATGCCTTATGAGCAATTGTTAGCTGAAATGCATGCTTGGTATGACGGGTATAGTTGGGACGGCAAAACGTGGGTTTATAATCCCTTCGGAACGTTGCAATTTTTATCGGAACCTGAATTTCGGAATTATTGGTTTGAATCAGGTACGCCGACCTTTCTGATTCATCAAATGAAAAGACATGGGCAATTTCAACTGGAAAATATTTGGGTCGAAGATGGTTTTTTAGAAAAATATGATTTGGATAATGTTGCCATTATCCCGTTATTATTTCAAACAGGTTATTTGACCGTCAAGGAAAAAAATAAATATCCTGTTCGCTATCGGTTGGATTTTCCGAATAAAGAAGTTCGGGAGAGTATGTACCGTTTTATATTGGACGAATTAGCTCCGAATCCGTTGCGTACAAATACGGGCATGACCGTCGAAGATTTAAAATTTGCGTTTGAAACGAATAATTTGGTTCGAGTGCGAGCGATTATTACGTCGGTTTTGGCAGATTTGCCGCATGACACGTTTAAAGACGGTTCGGAAGGCTTGTATCATGGGGTGATTCATATTTTGTTTCAATATTTGGGCGCGACGCTTCAAAGTGAAGTGCATTCTTCGATTGGACGTGCGGATACGGTCGTTCAAACGCCCACACATGTCTATATTTTTGAATTTAAAATCAAAGAATCGGCGGATGCTGCGCTTCGGCAAATCGTTCGGAACCGCTATGCCGATAAATATCGCGCTTCTAATAAACCGATTTTGGCAATTGGCGTTAAATTCAACCCGCAAAATCGAAGTATTGAAAGTTGGCGCACTAAAAAGCTCTAATGATAGCCGAAATGGTTATATTTAAAATAAAGATTGAATATGTAAAGAATGGATTATCAATCTATTTTTCCCCACATATTTTCTTTTTGAGTCTCTTTCTGCGAAAATCTGCGAAAAAAAAACATATTACAACTTTAAGAACTCAATAATTAAATTTGTAATATTTTAATAATTGATTATGAGCCATTTAAAAAATAAAATGCGCCAAAATACAACCCCTATCTATTTTATAGATTGGTGTTTATTTACGGCACTTGGGATGGAAAATGAGATTGGCACACTTCATTTGATTTGCGCAATAGATACTTTTGACGGATTACACCCCAACATTTTCACGCCTAAATCATTTACTTATAATCATTCCTTGACATGTGAAGAAACTTTAAATGCGCTTTTGCGCAATGAGGAAGTGATTCAATACATTCAAAAACATGGAAAAGGTAAATTATTGACTTGGTTGCTGGACGAAACAACAGAGCGTTTAGCGGCAGAACTGGGGCTTGAAATCGCACTGCCGCCTGTTGCGATTCGGCATCAGTGGGACAATAAGGCAAACACAAATCGCCTTGCGGAGCTTGCGGGTGTGCCTTGCGTACCGTATGTGCTTGCTTTTGTGGCGGATTATGCACAACTTCGGCGCGTTTCTGCGCATTTGGGGACGCATTTAGTGGTTCAAATGCCTCATGGTTTGGGCGGGCAGACGACTTTTTTCATTTCGGATGAGGCTGATTTTGAAAAACATCGCTCCGATATCACGAGTGGAGCAGAAATGAAAATTATGACGCGCATCCATTGTCTTGGCGCGAGTTTGGAAGCCTGCATTACGCGGCATGGTGTGGTTGTATCGCCGCTTTTAGTGGAATTGATTGGCATTAAAGAAATTAATATTTATAAAGGGGGCTGGTCGGGAGATGAATTATATGCGAATGCGTTTTCGGAACCGATGCGTTTAGCAGCTCAAGAATATGCTATAAAAATGGGTGAACAATTGCGAAAAGTTGGTTATAAAGGCTATTTCCAACCCGATTTTCTAATAGACACCGATACGAATACGCTCTATTTGGGTGAAATGAATCTTCGATTTTCTGGTTTTACGCCGTTGATTAATAACGCGCTGATGGCACAACGGGAGATGCCCTTACTTTTGTTGCACCTTGCGGAATGGCTTGAGATGGAATATGATTTGGATATTAAAACGCTCAATCATCGCTGGATGACTCCACAAAGCATTGATACACTGTCTTTTTTGCATCTAAAAAATATTTATAACACGCTGGCAAAACCAATGGCAACAGGCATTTATCGGATGAATTCCGATGGTAAAGTGATTTGGATGCGCTCCGAAATGAATCCACAATCTTTGAAAGCGGATGAAATTTTTTGGTTTAGCACGGCGGGCAAAGCGTCTAAAATTGAAAGAGGTGATGAATTAGGGGCGTTGTTTATCCGTTCACGCGTGACAACGGATGGCAAGCATTTAACGGAAACCGCAAAAGCATGGGTTACAGGCTTAATGATGAATAATGAATTATAAATTATTTAAAATATTGATAATGAATTATTTATACATTCACTATTTATCATCTATCAAAACATTGCTAACATTTCTAATAAATGCTTATTTTCTGCTGTTTTTATTTTCAACAAATATTGGTCTGTGGATTTAATGACATCTACAATTTCTGTAATATCAATGCGCAAATCTGCCCGAAAAGCATGGTCAGCAGCAATTTTGCCCCGACAACTGCTCGCCCCACATTCACAATGAAATGTTTCAAAATGCCCAAAATAGCAACTATAATCTTCTACAATTTCTTCTCCTGCTTTAATATCCCGAATCGCCATACTCATATTATCGAATTGAGCCAATGCCGTAGAATTGGGTTCACAACTATGATTCACATATTTGCCTTCATCCCAAGGAATGATGACGCGAGAATGAATATCCATATAGCTATATATGTTTAATTTCTGTTGTTGCGCTTCATCTAACTGCTTATACGCATCTAACGGAATTTTAATATCATAATCATCAATTAACCAGATGATTTCACCGCGTTTAAAATCACGTCGTGCAAAGAGTCCGTATCCTTTGTGGGTTAGTTTCAAAAAGGTATCTGGATGTATCATAAAATGATTTAATTTGAAATAAGTTAAGTTTAATAAGATTGTTAATAATATTGGGATGCAAAAATAATGTTTTCTGTGTATTTGTAGCAAATAGTTTGTCTATGAAACGACAAACATCGCTTTTTTGATATATTTAACTTTTTGCTTTCAAAAAAACGCCGCAAATATGTTATTGTAATTTAAAAAAAAGATACGTTTCTTTGCACTTTACTTACTTTTACAAACATCATCGCTATGAACCCTTTTTTTACCAAAAACCGAAGCCTTTTTGGGCTCATCTTACTTTTATGCATCACATCTTCGTTTCGCTTTTTGCCTGCGTCCCTGCATTCAGATATGAAATCATTGTCCTTTATGTTGGGCAGGTGGGAAGGCAATGGTCAATATCTCATTGATAATCAATTGTTTAAAGTCAAAAGAACGTTGCACATTGCGCCTGAAAAGGGCGGCAAACAAATTCGGATTACTTCCTTAGCAATTGAGGACGAACCGTTGAATATTCAAAACAAAATTGTTCAACAACAACAACATCTATTGACTTATAATCCAAAATCCAAAAATTATACTATTAAAACGCATATTAACAATCAATTGTTTGGTCAAGCGATTTTAGAAGTGCCGTTTGAAGGATTTTGCACTTGGAAAAGTCAGAATTTGGCGGGTCATCGGGTGCGCTTTCACATTCGTTACGAGCAAGGCAAATGGGTAGAAGTCGGTGAGGTTTTAAGACCAACACAAGGTTGGATTGTGGTTGCGTCTTCTGAGTTGGAACAAAAATGATAATTTCAGCTTGAAAGTTACAAAAGGCACAAAGGAATTTCGTTTCTTTGTGCCTTTTGTAACTTTCAGGCTGAAAATGATATGCTTTCTAAATCAAAAATTCATACTATTCACGCTTTGCGCCGCAAAAAAAGGCGCGATGAACGCGGATTATTCATTGCCGAAGGCGATAAAATCGTCCGTGAAATCTTGCAAAGTCCGAATGCAGTACAAATGGACGCGATTTTTGCACTTTCTACGTGGGCGCAAGAAGCAAATGCTCTTTTAAAAAAATATACACCTTTTTTAACCATTGTTTCAGAATCCGAATTGAAACAAATTTCTGGTTTGAGCGAGCCGAATCAAGTTTTGGTTATTGCGCACAAACGCATTCCACACCTGTCAGATGATGTTATTAAACAAAAATTTACATTGTATCTTGATGGTATTCAAGACCCTGGCAATATGGGCGCGATTTTGCGGATTGCAGATTGGTTTGGAATTCCGTGCGTTTTTTGCTCAGATACTTGTGTGGATGTTTGGAATCCGAAGGTTGTGCAATCCACAATGGGCGCGTTATTGCGGGTGAATACGATTGAAATATCGTTTTCAGATTTGAAAAAAAAATATCCAAATATGCCGATTTACGGCGCGTTATTGAAAGGGAATAACATTTTTGAAAAAAAATGTTTTGAAAAAACAGGTATTATCATCATTGGTAACGAAGGCAATGGCATTTCTAACGAACTTTTAAAACAAATTGATTTTCCAATCACGATTCCAGGCGGTGGCGGCGCGGAATCGCTCAATGCGGCGGTTGCAACAGGAATTATTTGCGCAGTTGCTTGCCAAGCGAAATTAAATTTGGTTTTTTGACTGTTTTAAAAACAAAAATCGCAAAATGTTATTTTGTAAGGAGTGAATTGTAAAACGGATGGATAGCGATACAACACCGCTTAGAAGGTTTGAAACCTTCCAAACGGTGTTGTATCGCTAAAAAAAATCCGTTTTACAATTTCAAATCCAGTTTTTTAGCAAATTTTTCTGCTTTGATTGCCAATTCCATTGCCAAAAAACAATGTGCTTGCGTCATAGCCGTTTCAGTTCGATTCACAATATCATTCACAAATTGCTCACCAAATGGCAAAATTACATTTTCACAATCTATATAAGACACTTCTTTATGATTTACCAAATATAAATTGCCACCTTTTTCGCGGTTGGCAATATCCACATATTTGCGCAACTCGATGTAACCTTCCGTTCCCAAAATGGTCAATCGCCCGTCGCCAAAAACTTTCAAAGCATTTGGCGTAAACCAATCTACCCGAACATAGCCCGTACCGCCATTGCCTTTGAGCATCATATCACCAAAATCTTCAAAATTAGGATATTCGGGATGATGCACATTGCCCGTTTGAGATGCCACGACTTCTGCTTGCGTCGAGCCCGTGAAAAACAAAAATTGCTCAACTTGATGTGAACCAATGTCGGTCAGAATGCCGCCAAATTTCTTTTTATCAAAAAACCATGCGGGTCTGTTCGTTAAACCAATTTTGTGCGGTCCCAAACCAATGGTTTGAATCACTTTACCAATAGCACCTTGCTTCACTAACTCACCTGCTTTGACGGTAGCTTTATTTTCAAAATGCTCGGAGTACATAATCGAAAAAATCTTTTTCGTCTCTTTTTGCACTTTTCGGACTTCTGCCAATTGATCCAAAGTCGTAATCCCCGGTTTGTCCGACAAATAATCTTTGCCATGTTTCATAACCCGCACACCTAATGGGGCGCGCTCGCTCGCAATGCCCGAAGACAAAATCAATTGAATAGATTTGTCTTCCAAAATTTCAGTTTCACTACTGGCAACCTTCACAGAAGGATATTTTTTAGTAAACGCCGCAATTAATTCTGGTTCTTTCGCAAAAACCGAAACTAATTGTCCGCCGCCTCTCGTAATGGCATCTGTCATCCCGTAAATGTGCGCATGATTGATGCCAATTGCTGAAAAACGAAGGCGCGGCTCCAGATTTTTGTGAAGATAGGGCATGGCAAAAGGCTCTGTTTTTGCTGAAATTTCTTGAATCATGCTTGGCGCAAGGACGATTCCTGCTACGCCTTTTATAAAACTTCTCCGATTTTTAGAGGAATTTTCCATACAAATGTAAATAATAAATGATGAATTTTTATTTTTTCGCTCCTTTTAGCGCGTAAGCTGCTCGTTGTGGACGGGAAAGCAATTGATTTGCTTCATCATCCTTTTTGAAACGTTCCTTTTTGGGATCCCAATACAATTTTCGATTCAATTTCATAGCCGCATGATGCAGCAAACACGCCGAACAAGAGCGATGCCCAATTTCTGCGGGTGCAATCGGTTTTTCCTTACCCAACATGCTTTCTATCCAATTGCCATGATGGTCGGTGCTTACTTGGAGGTGAATTTCATTTTTGCCCAAAACGGTCGTTAAGAGTTTTGGATGGCTGGCATCCAATTTTTTAGCGTTTTGTTTTGGCAGAGTGGGGTCGGACGAGGTGACTGCATAATCGCCCCGCGATACGAAAATCCAACCATCCGTCCCTTCAAAGCGAATGCCATTCGGAATTTCGTTGGAAACGGTCATAATGACCCCATTTGCATATTGGGCGTGCGTTTCAAAAATGCCATGAACATTCCAAAGACCATTTTTGGGAAAATCGGCTTTGCCCCAAATTTCCACAGGGCCCGTTAATTCGGTATTCATTGCCCAATGCGCCGAATCAATATGATGCGCCCCCCAACCTGTAATCATGCCCGCACCAAATTGTTCACAACGCAACCAACCTGGTCGGTCAAAACTTGCTTGTGGATGAACGCGATTTTCGGTATAAAAAATTTCAGGTGTTGTGCCGAGCCACATATCGTAATTGAGATTTTTCGGAATCGGCATTTCCGTTTCCACCTTGCCTGAAGGATCGCCAGGAAGCCCCACAAAAACACGTTGCAATTTGCCAATTCTGCCATTTCGCACTAATTCTGCTGCAAAACGCCATTGTTCCCCCGAACGCTGTTGACTGCCTAATTGCACCACTCGACCTGATTTTTTGACGGCATCCGCCATGATTCTGCCTTCTGCAATGGTCAAAGAAGCTGGTTTTTGAACATAAACATCTTTTTTTGCCTCCACCGCGTGAACCACTATCGGAACGTGCCAATGGTCAGGCGTGCTGACAATCACCGCATCAATATCTTTATTGAGTAGCAACTCCCGATAATCGGCGTAACCTTTTACACCATTAAAATCTTTGCCTGTTTTTTTGGTGTAAAACTCATTGACTAACTTTTGCCCCGCCTCTACGCGGTTGGTATCCACATCGCAAACTGCCATGATTTGAGCTTGATTGTGCTTCCACACATTCGGCATATCGTGTATGCGTGAAATGCGACCAACGCCAATCGCCGCTACATTGATGCGGTTGCTGGGCGCAAATTTTCCAAAAACAGACGATGGAACAATGGTTGGAAGTCCGAGCGCGAAAATTCCTTTTGAACCTACTTCAAGAAATTTCCTTCTTGAAATGGATGGATTTTGATCTTTTGCCATAATTGTTTAATAGGTGAATATTTTAAAATTTTAGTTACTTAAAATATTGATAATCAATTAGTTAACCAACTAACCAATCAACTAACTAACTAACCAACTAACTAACTCAAACGGGAGCTTCTTATGGTTCGATGCACAAAGGTGCCTTTCTGTTTGTGTAAAGTTCCTTAGGCAGTTATTTAAGGTGATGAATCATTAAATGACAGGGCAAATTAAGGCTATTTTTTAAAACCGATCGTATTTTTTACATCATTTAACTTAGTAGAGTGAATGATTTTCAAAAACGAAGACAAATTTTACCATTTTATACAAATAGTGACATCGTTTAATATAAAAAAAATAGAGCTATGTACGATGCGTCATCATAGCTTCATTGTTTTTTAAAACGCTTTTTTTATATAGAAATTTGTTGAAAGTGCTTAATATTGTGCAAATTATTAAAAAGTTATTTTCAAATGAACAAATACAAAAACAAATTGCGAATGCAAATTAAATTATAAATCATTGATTATAAATTATTTATAATCAATGATATTAATTATTTTGTAAAAATTTTGAGTTTTTAACACTCAATGCCTTTATCTATTTTAAGGAAAGATTCACCGTTTTCAATCATCATTGAACCTGTTTTTTTCCAAAATGCTATGTATATGAGGTTGACAATTATAGCAAAAAATATTTCTTTTGTGACTTTTTAAATTTTTGACAATAAAGTAAGTTGTTGGTATTCGCATTGTCCATTCAAATCTTGGCATTAGGGCGATCAGTGGTTTATGGTTGAAGAAGCTATTTATACGATACAAGTGGCTCAACTTTTTTATGTGAACAAACGCGGCAATTGACAACCATTCAACTTATAAATTATAAGTAAGTAATGATACCGTTTATAATTAATTTATAATCAATTGATTATAAAATTAATAAATATCATTTATAAAATTTATTTTAAACAATTATTATGAAAACCACTGAATTAACTCAGTTAGCTGCTGATTATTATCAAGAAGGCGTTCTGGACAAAGACGCATGGTTTCGAGTAGCAGATGCAGATTATCATGCATTATTAGCGGCTTTGGATACGAAGCGATTATTTGAACAACCAAGCCATTTACTGGACATTGGTTGCGGCACGGGGCGATTCCCTACCTTATTGCGCCCTTATTTGAGCGCGGTGCCCATTCTGTATGATTTTTTAGACCCATCGCACCTGTCTTTACAATTGTTGAGCAAGAGTTTGAAATCACCGTATCAAGCGCGTCATGCGATTCAAATGGGTGTTCAATCTTTATCGGATTGGCAACAACAAACTCAACTTCAATATGATTTGATTTGGGGCATTCATGCGTTGCATTTTGTGGAACCTGCGGAAATTCCGCAAGTACTTCAAACCATTCAACGTTGTTTGAAACCCAATACAGGGATTGCATTAGGGTCTTTTATTGCGGAAGATTGTTTTTACATCGGTATTCATGACTGTTATTGTCGGGCTTTGGGGAAAACACGTCAGAATTGGTTGGGCTACGAACCTTATACCCACTTGGGTTTCGAGCCTTTGAAAATACCTCGATTGGAACAATGCCTTGAATTTGTACACCGAATCTCAATAGCAGACACGCATGTATTGGAAAATTATTTACAACAATGTGTTTTCGATAAAACGTATTCGTTGCAGGACTGGTTCGCTCATCCTATTTTGAATGAGTATCTGCGGCAGTATCAAGTGGGGAATTATTTTGAATTTCCTCAAAAAATCATAATGATTCAATTTGGCGACTTAAGCCGTCCTCTTTTAAAGCATGCGATTTTGAAAAGTAACTCAATATGGAATTTACAACTTGCTTAACCATTCTCGCGCTCAATTCAATCAAACAAATTTAATTTTAGTGGGCGCGAAAGTGCTACTGAGTTGTTAAAGTTATAATATGTTTTTTGCCCACAGATTTCGCAGAAAAGACTCCAAAAGAAAATCAGCGAGAATCTGTGAGCGAAAAACATATTATAATTTTAACAACTTAGTAGCATAATTTTGCAAAATCAGTTGTCCATTTTTCTAATTCTTTATCCGTTAATACGCCAGATTTAACCACCACTCGATAATGAAGGGTCATAGATGCTCCTTTTTTTAATTTAAAATCCAATGTTTTTTTACCATTGGAAAACACTTTTTCGCCCAATGGATTCAACGCAAATAACCCATAACCACGTGCATGCCAATAAGTTGGATAATTGATATTTTTGGGATGGTCAATCATCGCAACCGAAATCGAATCGGTACCGATTTTGCCCGATAAATTCATCCATGTAGCGCGGGTTGACCATACCGCTTCGCCTTCGATTTTTTCACTGCTACGGTATTTGCCTACAACGCCCTCGTTATTTAACACTTTGACTTTCGTTTCAATGCCATTTGCATCGGTGAACACATCAGGTTTGTCGGAAGGATGTTCCAATTCTCGGGCAACTCGAAGCGCGAAAAAGCCATCTTTCACGTCTTTAAATGCAACATCGCCATCAAAAGCGGTCAAAGTGGTGCTTCGGTCAATGATGCGCACGGCTCCTTTTCCAGAAAATTGATAAAAAGTGGCTTCTTTTAAAATAATTTTGCCTGTGCCATCTTTTTCGACCCAATCTGCTGTGACTTTTAGTTTGCCAACCTTGCCATTTTTCACTTGCGTGATGCCTGTATGCCGAATCGTCCCGTACTTTTCAAGTCGTTTTAACGAATCAATTGCCATTGAATTGTTCCAATAATCTAAACCATTGACGGACTCATAATTCAACCATAAACCAACGTGATGCGGATGGTCTGTGCGCTCATTGGCACGCGGTTCGAGTGGGTAGCCGCGTGTAATCGTTGTTCCTTTCGATGTTTTAATAGGAAATAAAACGGGCTTTTTGAGTACCGATTCCGAAGGGTAAATGTAGGATGTGAATAATTGACCGCCAATCATCACATCAATCTTTTTTTCTGCATCTTTTCGGATGAATTCGACTTTTTGAGCGTCGCAAATCAGACTGCTTAGTATAAAAGCAAATAGGAATATTTTTTTCATTTTTTAAGAGGTGATTTTCAATAAAAATTAGAATTGGGTTGATGGCTGTACGGATTTCACGGATTTTCACGGGATTTTTACGGATGTTTCAACTCGAAATCCGTGAAAATCTCGTGAAAATCCGTGAAATCCGTATATCCATCAACCCAACTAAAATTTTATCAAGTAGTGAGTTAATTCACAATTCCTTTTTGTAAAAAATGCCTCACGCAGTTGAATCTACATGAGGCATTTTGTAAGTAGTTGGTTGGTTGGCAGCCATTTCCGCTTTGGAAATGGCTGAAATAGGATGCGTATGATTGGAAGGATAAAAAGGAACTTTTTAGTTAAAATTTGCGCTTTTCAACCGAAAAA
>JBEEMZ010000038.1:0-25790 GCA_041192405.1 Bacteroidota bacterium
CGACGCAAAACACCCAATCCCGAACATGGCACATCCAATAAAACCCTATCCGCCGATTCATGCAATCGTTTAATCACTTTCGTCGAATCCAAAGCACGTACTTCAATGATATGCGCACCATTACGCTTGGCACGTTTTTTCAATTCGTCCAATTTCCACTGCTCTGTATCAAGCGCAATGATTTTACCTTTATTTTCCATAATCGTCGCCAAATGCATCGTTTTGCCGCCCGCACCCGCACACGCATCTATGACGCGCATGCCTGGTTCCACTTCCAAAAATCGCGTAATCGCCTGAGAACCAATATCTTGTATTTCAAATTGACCTTCTTGAAATAACGTGGATTGAAAAATATTGCCCCGTTTTTTCAAAACGAGCGACTCCGTTCCAACAACATCGGTATCAAAACCTTCCGCCGACAAATTTAATTGCAATTTTTTCAAATCTGTTTTCAGAAAATTAACCCGCAACGCTACTTTTGAAGGTTGATTTAAAGCATTTAATTCAACGCCCCATTGCACTGCCCCCAACTCTGTAACCCCTTTTTCATCCAACCAATCTGGAATGGACGCAAAGATTTTACGAATATTCAATTTTTCAAAATAAGATAACAATTGAATTTTCTCCAAATGTCGAAATTCATCCCACGTCGGTAAATCAATCCCTTTCAAAATCAATTGAATACCAATGAGTTGTATCATATCGGTCGCTGAAAATTTTTCAGGAATCGTCATTTCACCTGTTTTCAAAAACCATAATCGCCGCCAATAACGCACACATTCATACGTATTTTCAGCAATGAAAGCGCGGTCTTTCGCACCACGATTGCGGTCAGCCCGCAACACTTTTTCAATGACTTTATCAGCATATTTGCCGTTTTGAAAAATCTCTAACAGCGTCTCCGCGACTACCTGCATTAAACTAAAATGTAATTTCATTATCGGATTTCAGATTGTGGATTTCGGAATGTCAAGCCTTGTCATTCTGTAAGAAACTTTTGTCATTCCGTAGGAACGCGCAAAAGTAATTCTTTTTTCGTGCTTTTAAAGCATTGGCACTCCAAAATCCATAATCCGAAATCCCAAATCTGGAACTTTCAAAAATTATTATCGTTAAAATTCAGCAAATAAATCATTCCGAACGCTCAAAATTTTGAATTTACAATTCAATCCCGTTATTTTGCACGGTTTTTTAAGATTCTGGACAACAGCATGATGAATGATAAATGATGAATGATGAATTGCAAAATTTATCATTTATCATTCATCATTCATCATTACCTAAATCCGAAATCTACAATCCGAAATCCAGATTTTTTTACAAATTCTCTTAAACAACCAAAATACAAAAAGCAGCGACAGATATGGCTTTAATTGGAAAAATTCGTGAAAAAGGGACTCTCATTTTGATTTTGATGGTCTTAGCAATTGGTGGATTCGTCATTATGGACGTTATGACAGCCTCGAATCGGGGAAGCGGCGGCGGTCGCTCCACGAATACGATGGGCGAAGTCAATGGTAAAACATTGGATTACAATGATTTCAACACCAAAGAAAAAGTAATGTATGGCAATCGCTCTGGCGCATTAGCCGCACGTCGTGAAATTTGGGATTTTTTCGTGGATGAAGCGGTGATTTCCAAAGAAGCTAAAGCGATTGGTTTGGGCGTTTGTCGGGATGAAGTGAAGCAATTAATGTTTGGTTCCGAATTTGGCGGACCTTGCCAAGTTGTGCGGCAGGCATTGACCGATCAACAAACTGGTCAATTCGATGCTAAACAATTGGAAGAAATTAAAACGACGATTCAAAGCAAAAAACAATTGCCGCAAGAGTTTGTCTATAAATGGGGCGAATTGGAAAAACAAGCCGTCAAAGCGCGGTTGCAAGAAAAAATTACGAATTTGGTTTCCAAAGGGCTTTATACGCCGACTTGGATGGCAGATGCGATGTTTGTTGATATGACGCAAACGCTTGATTTTCAATATGTTAAAGTGCCTTTTGATTTGGTGAATGATAAAGATGTCACTTTGACTGATGGCGATTACAGTGCGTATTTGAAAGACAATCAGAAAAAATACTACCAAGACGAGGAAACGCGTAAAGTAGATTATATTTCGTTTGAAGTGAATCCGTCTGTTGAAGATTCTGCTAAAATTCTTAGCAGCGTGACTGAATTAGTCGAAAAGATGAAAACGGCTTCAAATGATTCTACTTTTGCGGTGGTCAATAATGGTGGCATGGATAATATGTATCGCAAAGCAGATGCATTAAGTCCAGAATTGAAAAAATTAATGGCGGGCGCACCTAAAGGAACCGTTATCGGACCTTATATTGAGGGCAAAGCGTATTGGTTAGCGAAAGTGGTGGATAAAAAAACATTGCCCGATTCTGTTAAATCGCGTCATATTTTGAAAAAAGTATCGAACCAAGCAGAGTTAGCAACAGCACAACAGTTGATGGATAGTTTAAAAAGTTTGGCTGAAAGAGGTTATAGTTGGGATTCGCTCAATGTCAAAAATAATGAAGATCCAAATGCTGCGATGAAAGGGGGCGATTTAGGATATGTCGCACAAGGCGCGATGGTTCCTGAATTCAACAAATTAATTTTTGAAACGGCTGTTCAAGGCAAATTTTATACGGTGCAAACGCAGTTCGGCATCCATTTAGTGCAAGTAATAGGTTCTAAAGCGGGTAAAGCAGAAAGCTACAAAATGGCTTATGTGCGTCAACCGATTGTGCCGAGCGACGCTACTACTAAAAGCATCAGCAATACTGCCAATGATTTGTTGCAACAAAATAGTAAATCTTGGGATGCCTTGAAAAAAGCAGCGATTGCAAAAGGTTTCAAAGCAGATGGCTCGCAACCGTTGAAAGCGCATGATGCTTCAGTAGGCGTTTTGGGTGAAAATGAGGTATCTCGTAGCATCGTTCGTTGGGCTTATGAAAAAGGCAAAATCAATGGAGTTGCACCTGAAGCCTATACTTTTAACGAGGCTGATGGCGGCTATGTCAACAAATATGTGTTGATTGGTTTGAAAAGCATTCAAGGCAAAGGACTTCCAAATGTCGCGGATATCAAAGAAGATTTGACTCCGATGGTCAAAAACCGCAAAAAAGGAGAGGTTTTAAAAGGTAAAATGAAAGGTCAAGATTTAGCAGCCGCTTCGACAGGTTACAATGTCAAAATTGATACAGCGAAAGGCGCGACATTCAATGCACCATTCATTCCAGGCGTTGGCAATGAGCCATTTGTTGCAGCAGCAGCATTTACGACCGCATTGAACACGGTTTCACAACCTGTTGTAGGCGAAGGTGGTGTTTTCATCGTGCAGCCGACTCAAAAAAGCCAAACGCCTGAAGCTCCAGCAGACAAAACGGGTTTACGCAATCAGTTGACAATGGGCGTGAAATCGCAAGTGAAAGGCAAATTGGTACAAGCATTGCGCAAAAAAGCAATGATTACCGATAATCGCAACCAATTTTTTTAGTAGATTGGAATAATTATTGTCACTTATAATCAAAGCCTTTCTTTCAACTCTTGAATGAAAGGCTTTGTGATTTTGGAATGTGGATTTCGGATTTCCGAATGTTATAATATCATAATATTCGGAAATCTGAAATCCACATTCCAACATTGAATTAGGAAAAATTAAATGCTTATTTTACCAGATTCGTTTTATTTCATGGTTTAGGAAAAAGCCGTACCTTTGCGGTTCATTCATTGATTCGATAATATCATTTAACTAAAAACTGATTTATATATGAATATTGCAGTCGTAGGCACTGGATATGTTGGCTTGGTAACAGGCACTTGCTTTTCCGAAACAGGTAATCACGTTACCTGTGTGGATATTGATGCCAATAAAGTAGCCCGTTTACAACGCGGCGAAATCCCCATTTTCGAACCAGGATTGGATTTATTGTTTGAGCGCAATACCAAACAAGGTCGTTTGCACTTTACGACAGATTTGGCTGCCGCTATTAAAGACGCTAAAATTATCTTTTTGGCATTGCCTACGCCGCCAGGTGAAGATGGTTCTGCTGATTTGTCCTATATTTTAGGTGTTTCGGCTCAATTGTCGAAACTTATCAAAGATTACAAAGTAATTGTGGACAAAAGTACGGTTCCTGTCGGCACTTCGGAAAAAGTACAGGCACTTTTGGCAGACAATTTGAGTGAAGATTTATTCGATGTGGTTTCCAACCCAGAATTTTTACGCGAAGGCGTTGCGGTGGAAGACTTTATGAAGCCTGACCGTGTTGTAATTGGTACGAAATCCGAACGCGCTCGTAAAGTGATGAAACAATTGTATGACCCATTTGTGCGTCAAGGCAATCCCATTTATTTCATGGATGAGCGCAGTGCGGAAATGACTAAATATGCAGCAAATGCTTATTTGGCAGCGCGGATTTCGTTCATGAACGAGATTGCAAATCTTTGTGAGTTAACTGGCGCGAATGTTGATAATGTGCGTATTGGCATGGGCAGCGATAATCGGATTGGTAAACGCTTCTTATTTCCAGGGATTGGTTATGGCGGAAGTTGTTTCCCGAAAGACGTGCAAGCGTTGTTCAGAACGGCAGAAGACCACAAATATGATTTTAAAATATTGCGTTCTGTGATGACAGTCAATCAGTTACAGAAAACGGCTTTGATGAAAAAAATCAGGAAGTTTTATAAAAACAATATTGCGGGCAAAACATTTGCATTTTGGGGCTTGGCGTTCAAACCCAATACGGATGACATTCGGGAAGCACCTGCTTTATATATGATAGATGAATTGTTGGAAGCGGGCGCGAAAGTGCAAGTTTATGACCCAGAAGCGATGAATAATGTGAAAAAAATGTATGGCGAAAAAATTCAATATATGACGGATGAATATGCTGTATTGCAAGGTGCAGATAGTTTAGTGATTGCAACGGAATGGAGCGTTTTCCGCCAACCTGATTTTGACCGCGTAAAAGTAATCAAAGATAATGCGATTTTTGACGGACGGAATTTATATGATTTGGATAAAATGAAGGCATTACGTTTCAATTATGAGAGCATTGGTCGCAGTGCGATTCGCGTCAAAACAAAAGTGCATTAAGATATAAAAAATATTAACTATGAAACTTTTAAGTAGTACCCGTTCAAACTTGTTTTGGGCGGGTATGCTTTTTTATTAAAAATCATATTCAAAAACTATAAAGTGTAATCTTGCGGCGGTCTTGCATACGCGACACATTGTAACGCCTCACAGGTTTCTCTCCAAATGGCTTCCTGTTCTAAAAAAATTCTAAAATTTGCGCGTCCATAATTGACTCCGCCATAAATTATTTTATACATTTTTGGATACCAGTTACGAGTCGTCAAATAATTATGAATTTCAGCCGATTCCGAAGCGAATTGTTTGTCTATGACTCGGATTTTGGTTAAATATTTTTTGCGAATCCGCGACTCAAACATTCATGGATAGCTCCATGAATAAACCGTTTTTTGAAGATTATTTTTTTGAAAAAATATTTTTGCTCATCTGCTGGTAATTTCGACCATTCATTCGGATTCAACATCCTCAAAGAATGCTCTATTGGAATATTTTTGCGCCCTTTTTGCAATTGTGCTGCTTTGGATTTGCGCCGAACCCGATAAGTAAAGTCTTTGGTTTTGCTAAAAATGTGTGAATTAATCAATTTTAACAATTTTTCGACAATCGGAGATTTGAAATCATCGCGCAATACGAAGTACTTTTCGTAACCAATGAATAATGGCTTTTCCAATGGCACATAAAAAGGTTTGCATTGCATCAATTCCGATTCTCGGCGATGCAATGTGCGAATTTTTTTTTCAAAAGCTTTGAATTGGAAGCGTTTAACGCGCCTATTTTGTAGAATTTTCATCAAATGCAACATTTGTGCGCAAAAATAACAAATATTCAACGCATTATGAAGGTTTTAAGCAAAAGTTTGTTCAGCATCTTTGATTAATCGAATAATCAGCCATGCAAAAATTACAAAACACGACAACGGTAAAAGCCATAATCCCTCTATTAATGAATAATTCATTTTTTGTTTTAATTTTAGAGGTTATTTTTTTAAGTTATAAAAAAACGAGATAATTCTTTTGAAAACGAAGAAAATAGTTGCAAAAACGAGCCCCCAAAAGATTAATCCAAGAAGGATTAAAAAAAATAACACATCATTTGATGGTGCACGACAACCTAATAATAATGCAAAATTCATATTACTTTTATTTGATTGATTTAAATATTTTCCTTACGAATACAAAAGTACCTGTGAAACAATTCGTTGCGCAAATCTCTTTTTTGAAAAATTTCGGAAATGAAACCTTTGGTTTCTTGAAAAAACGAAAAAAAATAAAATAAATAAAAAATTTCCGAAAATTTCGGAATAATTAGGTACTTTTACGACAGAATCGGAAATATATCAACCGTTAAACCCACTTAAAATGTCAGAAAAGACTTTACAAACCATTTTATTTGAGCGCATCGGAGCCAAAGTCGGCTCTCATAAAAATATGGCAAAAGAAATTGCCACCATTTTAGACATCAGTTCCAACGTGATTTACGATAGACTCAATGGCAAAAAAAGCTTGAGCATTGAAGAATTATATAAATTAGTAAAACATTATGGTCTTTCATTAGATGATTTGATTCACGGCAATGCAACAGGTTTTCGATTGCCGTCGCAATTGTGGCAACCCCGCGATTTTGAAGAATTTTTATCCATTATTTTGAAAGATATTACCAAAGTTCATAAACTGTTACCAGATTGTAAGATTTATTTTGCGGCTTCAGACTTTAATTTTTTATATTATTTGTTGGTGGATCATTTGATTTTATTCAAATTGTACATTTGGGGACGCACCGTTTGGGATATTAACAAATATCAGCAAGAAAAATGTAATTTAGCCAGTTTGCGGACACCGAGCGTCTTGCAATTGACTGAAAAATTGAAAAATTTATACCATGATTTCCCAACAGTTGAGTTTTGGCATCCGAATATGATTGATACGACGTTGAGTCAAATCAGATATTGTCTGTTGTGCAACCTTTTCGCGCAACCGAATGATGCCTTACTCTTGATAAAAAGTATTTATACGTTGATGCATAAAATGGAGGAAATCAGTCGTACCGAGCGCAAAAGTTCGCAAGCCGAAACCAAAGCTTTTTTTAATGAAATGATGCAGAATCCAACTATTATTTTGGTGGATAGCCCCAATCGAAAATTGGTTTATTCCGGTTACGATTCGCCGAATTTGATGATTAGTTCTGCTCAAAATACGATTAAAAATACAGAATTTTATTTGCAACGCATTGAAAGACATTCATTTAGGTTAAGTGAGGAGCAGCACCGCAATCGTTTTTTTGAAGCCATGCGTCATAAAGTGCAAGAAGCCGAAGTTGAATTTATTGACCTTGTGGGGCGTGCTAACGCGACTAAAAAACGATAAACTAAATAGGAAAAAAGACCTTTCTCTGCCCTTCTTTTTTAGGTGAAATATTTTTCTAATTATATAAAAAATAATTAACATATTAAAAATATTGCAAAGCAATAAACAATTTATAGAAATGATTGATATAAAAAAAATCAGAGCAATTGATGTTCATACCCATGCGGAAGTGTCTTGTTGCCAACCGCACGACGATTTCAGACCCGAATTTGATGTTGCTTTTGCAAAATATTTCAAAACGAGCAAACGCCCGACCGCACAAGAAACCGCCGATTTCTACCGCGAATTAAATATCGCATTCATTATGTTTACGATAGATTCGGAACACGAAGTGGGCAAAAAACGCATTCCTAACATTGAAGTTGCGGAATGTGCGTTGAAAAATGATGATATTATGATGGCGTTTGGCAGCATTGACCCGCATAAAGGGCGCATGGGCGCACGGGAAGCAAGAGATTTGATTGTCAATTATGGCGTGAAAGGATTCAAATTCCATCCGACTGTGCAAGGATTTTATCCGCATGACCGCATGGCATATCATCTTTACGAGGTGATTGCAGAATATAAATTGCCGATGTTATTTCATTCGGGACATTCGGGTTATGGTTCTGGCGTTCGCGGCGGGGGCGGTTTGCGCTTGGAATATTCAAATCCGATGCATTTAGATGATGTTGCGATAGATTTTCCAGATTGTCCGATAATTATTGCGCATCCGAGTTGGCCTTGGCAGGATGAAGCCTTGTCTGTGGCGATGCACAAACCCAATGTTTATATAGATTTGAGTGGTTGGTCGCCGAAATATTTTCCGCCACAATTGGTGCAATATGCCAATACATTATTGAAAGATAGAATGTTATTTGGTACTGATTTTCCGTTGATTACGCCTGAAAGGTGGCTGAAAGATTTTGAAGTAGCAGGTTTCAAACCCGAAGTGAAACCGTTGATTTTGAAGGAAAACGCCATTAGAATGTTGGGTCTTAGCTGATTTTTGCAAACACATAGATCACATAACTGATTGATTTTCAAAATGCTATGTGATCTATGTACCTATATGTTTCTAAACTATGTAATCTATATACCTATATGTTATACCTATATGTTTTATCAAAATTTAAAATCAGGATTCAAAACCGATTTCATTTCTTCAAAAGATAAAAACCAAAAATGTTCATCATATTTCAACGGGTTGCTATTAAACAAAATGCCTTTCGGTGTCACCGCGAAACTCCCAAAATCATCACTTTTTTTATCAAAAATATCCATCATTTGAACTAATTGTCTCGCCTCTTTTACTGCATTTTCAGAAGCATTCGGTTTAATACTCAATTTTTTATAAATAGATTTTTCAAAAATTGCTTTCAATTCTTTTTGAAACTGAGATTTAAATACATCATTGACATTCAATACTTTACGATTTTTCAAATCAAAACTCATCATCTGAAACACAGGTTGGCTGCGTTTAAAATGACCATCTTCTTTCAAAAACCGAAGGCTCAACCAATTTTTCTCATTATAAACAACCGACATATTTCGAACCACCCAATAATGATACGCCCGCGCCAAACGCGTATCTTTGACCTCCCATTCCGAAGCCAATTCACTTTTCGCATATTCATAAAAATTGCGTTTATTGGATTCAAAATATTGTTCAGTCGGCGTAGATTCGACAGGAATCGGCGTTGAATCAAAAATCATTGCCTTATAAATCTCTCTTTTTAAGAACCGATACAAGCCATCATCACTATTTTCAGGTTCCAAAAAGACCATTTTCATACACGCGTCGGGATAACGCCCGTCTGCTTCATCGCGCACGAGCTTCAATTGAAGTGGCATTTCGGTCGTTTTAGAAAGGCTATCATCAAAACGCGCCAAAGTGTCCGTAAATGAATTGCGGTCAAACGCCATCGAACCATCCATTCGTTTAGGTTTGAGTTCAAACGGAACGCCCTCCATATCAGGACTCCGTTGAAAGGTACCCATAAAGGAATTGCCTTTCAAAAAATCACCCGTGAAACTTTCCCAATAATAACTATCTGCATCATCCTCTGGATTATGAAAAATAGATAATTTATATTTTTTCAAATCAGGTTGCCAGTCGCCCGCAACATAAGTGGGTGCTTCAGCATCATCGTAATAAAAAAAGCCATATATATCTGGTTCACTCTCATCTGCTTTCTCCGAATTTTTGATTAAATCCATCGTCGCAGCCTGCTGATTCACATGCCCCTTCAAATGCAGGTATTTACCTGCATCGGGCGATTGAAATTTGGAAAACGGGTGCTTTCTGCATTGACACAAAACGCTCAGCGCGGTCAACCACAAGACCCAACCCAAAGAGTTTGCTTTTAAAAATTTTGGTCTTATCATTTGCAGTTTTTTTTACAAGTTCCTGGTGCTGTAAAAGCAATGTTGCAAAGATAGGATTATTCAGTAGAGCGTATAATGTTTATAAAAAATATATTTAAATTTATATTTTGAATCGTTGTTAGTTGGCTGGTTAGTTCGTTGGTTCGTTGGTTCGTTAAGCGATTGATAATCAACTATTTAACGAACCAACTAACCGACCAACTAACTAACTAATTCCGTTAAAAAATAAGTTTTTTGATTCAAATTGCATTTTTTTAAGTTCTGTAATTCCTTGATAATCAGTCAAATCGTGATCTGATGGAACTACAGTAACATAACCCTCTTGTAAAGCCTGAACATCTGTATCTTCACCTTTATCAAGGTTGACAAATTTGCCCGCCAACCAATAATAAGTCCGTCCCGCAGGGTCTTTTCCCTCTTGAAACTCCTCAATCCAGCGCGCCTCTGCCTGCCGACATACTTTAATACCTTTAATCGCCTCCAATGGCAATTTGGGAATATTAACATTGAGCAATTTAGCCTTTTGCAACGATTTTTGCAACATAAATTTCACAATTTGCAAAATAAATGGTTTACAAGGTTCAAAATCAGCATCCGAACTAAAATCCGACAGCGAAAAACCAATCGAAGGAATATCTTCAATAGAACCTTCCATTGCCGCCGCCATCGTGCCCGAATAAATGATATTAATGCTCACATTCGACCCATGATTAATGCCCGACACGCACAAATCAGGTTTTCGCCCTTTCAAAACAACATGTTTGGCTAATTTAACACAATCCACAGGTGTTCCGTTACACTCGTAGGCAGCAATATCATTCCCAAAAAGATTCGTTTTGCGCAATCGCAAAGGTTCATTGAGCGTGAGCGCGTGTCCTTTTGCAGATTGAGGCGTATTGGGAGCGATGACCGTAAGTGCCCCGATTTCGCGCAGGGTTTCGACCAAAACGCGAATCCCTTTTGCAAAAATACCGTCATCATTCGTGACTAAGATCAATGGTTTCAACATAGGAGTTACATTTTGAGGCAAATTTAAGAGTATTTTTATTAGATAACAAAGTATTTGAGTAAAAAAAATGTTTTTTTTACCATAAATCAATGCTTATTTTAGCATTTTTTTACCTTTGCCCCAAATCAATAACTTATTAACAACTTTTTCAATAAACAATTATGCCTAAAAAATCTAATCGCAGTTGAGGCGTTGATTTCACGCTATTTGACTTGTCGTTTTGTTAACAAAACCTTATCTTTGTAAAAAAATTGAATGATGACAAAAGCCATTGCAATCCACAAATTGGAAAAAGAAAAACCTGTTATATCAATTGTTGCCATCTTTTAAAGAATCTGTTTTGATTGAACAAAATAAACCATGTGTTGAATCTTGGTTTCAACAAAGTGATAAAACTTGGAATAAATTGATTGTCAATGGTTTATAAAGTTCAATTCCATTGAGAACGATAGGCGTAAGCATTGCTTTAGAAGATATTTATGAAAATATTGTTTTTTAAAATATAAAAAATTTGGAATATAAAGATTTACTAAAAAGCCTTAAAGCAAAGGAATATAAACCTGTGTATTTCCTACACGGGGAGGAATCCTTTTTTATGGATAAAATCGCCGAAATCATTGAAAATCAAATCCTTACAGAAAGTGAAAAATCGTTTAATCAAACGGTTTTTTACGGGAAAGATACGGAATTCATGGCAGTAGTGGATACCGCACGGCGTTATCCGATGATGGCTGACCGACAAGTGGTGATTATTAAAGAAGCGCAAGATATGAAAACGTTGGTCAGTTTGCAGAAATATGTCGAAAAACCAACTTCTTCAACCATTTTGTTGCTCGTGCATAAACACAAAAAGTTGGATATGCGCTCTGCTTTTGCGAAAATTCTAGTGAAACAAGCGGTCGTCATGGAGTCTAAACCATTGTATGACAATCAAATAGCGGAATGGGTTCGCAATTATTTGAAAGAAATCAATATGATGATTGAAGCAAATGCGGCAGATTTAATTACCGAATATTTGGGCACGGATTTGGGCAAAATCGCTAATGAATTGGATAAATTGCGCCTCAATTTGCCGCCGAATTCGACCGTTACGATGAAACATGTACAAGATAATATTGGCATTAGCAAAGATTATAATGTTTTTGAATTGCAAAAAGCTTTGTGCACTAAAAATATTTTGACGGCAAATAAAATTGTTCAATATTTTGCTCGCAACCCGAAAGATGCGCCTTTTGTGGTGGTGATTTCCAATTTATATAATTATTTTTCAAAAGTGTATATGCTTCATTTCTTGGCGAATAAGCCTGATAAAGAAGTTTTAGAAACGATGGGCTTGCGCGGTGAGTTCTTTTTGAGGGAATATAAAACGGCGGCTCGCAATTATAACACCTTTAAAACGGAGCAAATTTTAGGCTTTTTGCGCGAGTACGATTTGAAATCAAAAGGCGTTGATGCGGACGGAACTGACCCTGGTGAACTACTTAAAGAATTGATTTTCAAGATATTACATTGAAAAAATAATTCAAAAAAAAAGAAAAAAAAAGTATTTTTTACTTGACAAGTTCGCAAAAAGGTTGTATCTTTATACCAGAATTCAGCGAAAAAGAATATTTTTCGGTTTCGTTGAAAGCAATTCATTTTTTCATTTTCTTACAATTCTATCTCTAAAATGGCTAAACAAATTGTTCGTCAACCTGTGAATTCTGCTATGTTACGCGCTGTCGGTTACGACCCTGAACACGCGGTTTTGCAAGCCGAATATCAAACTGGGCAAACTTGGAATTACCTCAACGTGCCGCAAAGCAAGTTTGATGAACTTTTAGCGGCGGAATCGCAAGGACGTTACATGCACGCGCACATCTTAGGCTATCATGCAGAAGTGCGGATTTTGAAAAAGAAAAAGTACGGTACAGAAAAAGAACGCAAGGAAATAGCTTTAAAATTGAGTGAAAAAGAAGCGAAAAAAGCCGAAAAAGAAGCAAAAAAAATGACAAAAAGCAATCAATGATGAATCAGGAATTATAACCAAAAATGCCACAAATAATTGATAATCAATTATTTGTGGCATTTTTGGTTGAATTTAGGCGTGAAATACAACCTTCTTCTTAATTCATTTTTTTATATTTTTTCCATTCATCTATAATTTTTACAGACAATCGTTCACAAGTTGTAATAACATCAGATTCATGGCAATTTTTAATCTCAACCGAAGCCTGCCAAAATTCTTTGGTTTCATCATTGGGTGCGTGTAATTGTGCTGTTAGAACACCGCCTGTCCATTTTTTAATAATTTTGGTCAGCGTAAGAAATTTTATGGATATATCCGATTCTGAACGAAAATGTAATACAAAAGTTGGATTCATTTTCTGAATCGAATCTACCAATTGTTTTTGAATCAAAGGCAATTGTGTTTCATAATCTGCTGGTTTTAAATACTTTACATTAAAACCTGTTGCTTTGATACCTGCCACTTCAAGCCTCCGTTTTAAATGATTTTTCAAATAAATCATAAATTCTTCCGTTTGTAATGTGCTATGCGTCACGATGAAAATATTGGCATTCGGCGTAGTAACAGGATTAAAGGATGGTGCGAATTGATTCGTTTGCAAACGAATCGTCGTAAAGCAGCCACATAAAGTATTGATTATCAATAGAAAATAAATATTTTTTTTCATTACAGCAACTATGAAGTTCGTTAACAATAAACAAATGTAGTTCATATAAGTGAATTTGAGTCAAAATAGTGAAGTGATTAAAAGAATAATTACAATGTGATGACCAAAATGTAAAAATTTATGCATCATTTTCAAAAAAAATATAAAAAAATAGAAAAACGTTTTTACTTTTGCGCCTAAACCCCTAAATACTGAAGCCAAACATTATTACAAATATTTTACCAACTAAAAAATTAATATCATGTTTAAAGAATTCAAAGAATTCGCCATGAAGGGCAACCTAATTGACATGGCAATTGGTCTGGTGATGGGTGCTGCTTTTGGAAAAGTGGCTACTGCATTCACGGAAGGAATGATTATGCCGATTGTCGGCAAATTGGTAGGTGGTGTTGACTTTAAGAATTTAAAGTATGTCATTCAAGATGCTGTGATGGGCGCGAATGGCAAAGAAACGGCTGCCGAAGTATCCATTAAATATGGTGAATTTATCAACAGTTGTGTGGATTTTTTCATTGTTGCATTTGTGATGTTCATGGTCGTTAAAGCAATTAATGCAGCTCGTAAAGATACGGCAATGGTTGCACCGCCGCCGACACCACAAGAAGAATTATTAGCTGAAATCCGTGATTTATTAAAAAAACAACGCTAATCAATGATGAATGATGAATCATGAATTTTATATTCATCATTCATCATTCATCATTACCTAAATAACTTTGCGCCGTCTAATGCAATGCAATCATTTTTCACAACTTAAAAACCCAAACCGCAATGACAAAATATTTTTTTTTTGCATTAGTATCGGTCTTTTTGTGTTGCAACGGTAAACCCAAATCGGAATCGAACAAACAACCTGTCACGGTGGTTGCGCTAAAAACCTTAACGCCATTCAAAAAGGTGGGCGAAACGGTGAATATTGCCTCATTCGTGCCGCCGACTTATAAAATTCGGGCTTCTGCGAAAGCCGATTTAAATCGAGACTCGGTTGAAGATGTGGTTTTAGTGTTAGAACATAAGGCTTTAACGTATGCAAATCAAAGCCGTCGCGTGTATGTCTTGACAGGCATTGCGAAAACTGAGCAATATCGTGTCGCGGACGGCGGCGATAATGTCGGTTTGTGTATGGAATGCGGTGGCGCAACAGGCGGCGACCCCTTCAACGCGGTGACAGCTGCTACTGGTAAATTTACGATTGAGCAAATCGGTGGTAGCAAAGAAAGATGGAATTTTGATATTACGTTTGAATATGATGCACCCGCGCAAAAATGGTTTTTAGAGCGCGTTGTCAGCAATAAAAATAAAAACAATAAGCCTACTATTAAAACAACGGTTGATTTAGGAAAAGTTGCTCTGGCAGATTACGATGTTGACCGAGATAAATAATTTAGGATTTTGGAATGCTGATATTTAAAAGTGTCAGCATTCCAAAATGCTACGCTATTTTGTCACAATAAAAGTACGACAAACGGGTGCATCAATAGGATGTTGCGACATTGGATCACGATTGTCCTTCTTGACTGTTTCCCATTTGCCCTTCAACTGAACTGCTTTATTCAATTTTTTTGCAATTTGTGGAGGATTCCAAGCTGCAAGGTTTAAAATCGTTTCATTTTTGTCTTTGCCAACCAAAACATAATAATCACTCCCACCTGCACAATAACTTTGCATGGTTTTCGTCCAAGTTTTTTTTACCAGTTTGCCTTTCAAAGTTTCGACTTGTGCAGAAGCGGTGTTGAAAAAGGTGCTTAAAACACCGAATAAAAGATATTTTTTCATCCTTTGATCCATTTAATTTTGCAAACACATATTACATAGGAGGCATATATTTTCTTATAAAAAATTGATTTACAAACAATTATAAAAATACTACATCACTTATATACCTATATGTTTGCAATTATATTATTTTTTCCAAAAAAAGTACAAAACGCCGTTTAAATCATCCGTGACAAAAAAAGATTTGGTATCGCGCATCATCACATCACATGGGCGACCCAAACGATGTTTTTCTTCTTTACTGCCTTTCGGCAAAAATCCAGTAATCACATCCGTATAATTATTGGTACTATTCACTTTCACAACCGAATAACCGCGTTCGCGCCAAGTCATATTCGAGCCATGCAACGCCACCAAAAAACTATTTTTCAAAGCCGTATCCTCAAAATCTTTAAAATGGTCAAAACCCAAAGGCGATGAATGCGCCTTAAAACCGCAAAAAGCAACAGGCGGTTTCGCAACCCAAGCCGCTTTTGGAGCTTTTGTAAACGCTGTATCTGCAATCATTTTACCTTGATGCTGATAATAATACGGAAAACCATAAAATCTGCCTTCCTCAATCGTCATAAACAAATCTTCAGGCACTTCGGGTCCGATTTGGTCTCTACCCATATTTGTAACCCAAAGTTTATTATCAAACCATTTCATACCAACCGCATTCCGCACGCCACGAGCATAATATTTCAAATCGCTACCATTAGGATTCATTTGCATAATGGTGGAGCGAATCTCCTCCGTTTCCACACACGCATTGCAACCACTGCCAATAGACACATATAATTTATCGTTATGAAAAGTCATGCTTCTTGTCATGTGCCAGCCGCCATATTTGTAATCCGTGCCTGTATCAGGCATTTTGAGGATGATTTCGCCTTGTCCGCGAGGTTGATTATCGCCTTTTTCGTATAAATAGCGCGTAATTTTACCACTTTCCGAAACATATATATAATCTTTGCCCTTATCATTGTGAAATGCAACTTGATTTGCATTATGTAAACCCGCTAAATACGTTTTGATAGATTTGAAGCGATGTTCCTTTTCATCCCAATCTTCTAAAATATACACTTTGCAGCGTTTATTATCAGAACGATTCCACATATCCATGACAAAAAAACGCTTATCGGGAGCGATTGTCATAAATCGCAACCTGTCTAAACCTTCATACGCAACACTTACATTAAAACCTTCTGGAATATTAAGCGTCAATTTCACGCCTTTTTTGAGTTGAATCGGATGGGGGAGGAGCTTGATTGGCGTTGAATCCGTGTTTAGAACGAACGGCGTTGTTTTTTGAGAGGCAACAGTAGTTGTTTCAGGTTTTTTGGAATCAATAGCCGCATTTGGAATAGGTGCAGGTGCTGTTTCTACCTTTTTGGAATCAATCGCTGCATTCGGCTTTGCTGCTGAAGTTGTTGTTTCAGATTTGTTTTTGCACCCCAAATGCAACAAACCAAAAAAACATAGAATTTGGATGTTTGTTTTCATAAGTTTAGAATGTGTAAAGTTTAATTAGTTGAACATTCCTTGTTTAATTTTAAAATTAAAGTGTAAAATTAAACAAATAGCCCACAAATAAAAGCATTTTTAGTTTTTGAGGATAGTTATTTGACAAAACATCAAAATAATGTGTAAAATTTGCATTCATGCGGTGAAAAAATAAAATAATCACCGCATATTTGCGGCAAAAAAAATTACCTTTACCGCAAAACTCGCTTTAGGCAATGACTAAGTATATTTACGAACACCCTAATTGGATCCATTTTTCGTGGCAAGACAAAGCCATAAATGCCGTATTTGGTGAAGTGCGGCTGATGCTTCCTCCATATAAAATTCTATAATGTGTAAGTGATTGATTGTTAATAATCTGTATATACAAAAAACGCGTCAATAGAGTAATTGACGCGTTTTGGATTTAGGAAAGAAGGCATTTTAAGGAATTAAGGATTCAGAGATTGTAATCCTTGATTCCTTGATTCCTTAAAATGCATTCATTCCTAATTCAAAAATAATTTTAATGTTGTTTCTCAACCTGCATAAAACTCAATTCCACCTCTGTGCCGCGACCAAAAATTTTGACCACCACCTTCAATTTTTTCTTATCCGTATTGATTTCAGTGATTTCACCAATAAATTCAGTAAACGCGCCTTCCATGACTTTGACGCTTTCGCCCACCAAAAACGGTTCTAACATGGTTTCACCTGATTCCGTAGATTCGTCCACAACGCCCAATAAACGGTGTGCTTCCGAAGTTTGCATCGGAATCGGCTCATTTTTGCCTAAAAAGTGAATCACATTCGGAATATTAGCAATTGCTTGCACGATGTCACCTTTTAATTTGGCGGGAAGAGCCTCTACCAAAATATAACCTGGCAAAATATTGCGTTCTTGAATGACTTTTTTGCCATTGCGAATTTTATAGACTTTTTCGGAAGGGACTACGACTTGCGTAACGTAATCTTCCCATTTTTCGCGTTTAATTTCATGGTCAATACGTTCTTTAATGACCCGTTCCTTTCCACTGATAACGCGTAGGGAATACCATCTTAGGGCATCTTTCTTTTCATCCGACATAATAGCGAGCTATTTTGATTGCGGATTGCGGATTACGGATTGCGAAATAAAGATTTTGGATTTTAGAAAACATTGATAATCAATTACTTCTAAAATCCGAAACCCATATTCCGAAATCCACCTTCCGAAATCCACCAATTATTTGTAAATTAAATGCAAAATTTGGTTGGAAGCGAAATCCATTACGAAAATAACCACTGCAAGCAGTGCGGTACCCACTAAAACAACGCCTGTTGTTTCTTGCAAATTCTGCCAAGTGGGCCAAGTCATTTTTTGAGTTAATTCATCAAAACTTTCGCGGATGTAAGCGGTCAAGTTTCCCATTTTCAAACCCTGTTTTTTATTGAATGAAAAAAATCTTTTTTCAAAACAAAGAGCAAAGGCAACGAGAAACCGTGCTTTTGCTCTTTGAAAAAGGATGCGCGCTTGCGCCTTATTTGCACGGAAAGCAGGGATCGAACCCGCGACCTGTGGTTTTGGAGACCGCCGCTCTACCAGCTGAGCTATTTCCGTGTATTTGAATCTTAATCTGCCACAAATGTACGAACACTTTCTGAAATTGTCAAATAAATTTTAATAAACGTTTAGGAAATTTTAAAAAATCTCCTAAACGCCTATTAAAGTTTATCTATTTGATGATTTCCGTCACCTGACCCGCGCCAACGGTACGACCGCCTTCACGAATTGCGAAACGCAAACCTTTTTCCATTGCAATTGTGTTAATCAACGTCACCTCCAAAGAAACGTTGTCACCCGGCATTACCATCTCAACACCTTCTGCCAATTTACAATCGCCCGTTACGTCCGTTGTGCGGAAGTAAAACTGCGGTCTGTAACCATTGAAGAACGGCGTGTGGCGACCACCTTCGTCTTTGCTCAATACATACACTTCACATTTGAATTGTCTGTGAGGCAATACTGATTTAGGTGCGCAAATAACCATACCGCGACGGATTTGATCTTTTTCAACACCACGCAACAATAAACCTGCATTGTCACCCGCTTGACCTCTATCCAAAATCTTACGGAACATCTCAACACCTGTTACTGTTGAAAGAATTGCTTTTTCACCTTCTTTCATCATACCGATGATTTCAACTGGATTACCCGTGTTGATAACACCGCGCTCAATACGACCTGTTGCAACCGTGCCACGACCTGTAATCGTGAACACATCTTCAATCGGCATCAAGAACGGACGGTCTGTCAAACGAACTGGCTCAGTAATCTGAGTGTCGCAAGCATGCATCAATTCGTTGATTTTGTTTACATAGTGAGGATCCCCTTCCAATGCTTTCAATGCAGAACCTTGAATTACCGCAGCATTATCGCCATCAAAAGCGTATTTGCTCAACAATTCACGCACTTCCATCTCAACTAATTCCAACATCTCTTCGTCTTCAACAATATCAACTTTGTTCATGAAGACAACAATATTTGGAACACCTACCTGACGTGCCAACAAGATGTGTTCACGCGTTTGAGGCATTGGACCGTCAGTTGCAGCCACCACCAAAATCGCACCGTCCATCTGAGCAGCACCCGTAACCATGTTTTTCACATAATCGGCGTGACCAGGACAGTCAACGTGAGCATAGTGACGCAATTTGGTCTCATACTCAACGTGTGCTGTATTGATTGTGATACCACGTTCTTTCTCTTCTGGAGCAGCGTCAATTTTATCGTAATCGATCTTTTTAGCCAAACCTTGTTTTGCCAAAACTGCGGTAATAGCAGCTGTTAAAGTTGTTTTACCGTGGTCAACGTGACCGATCGTACCGATATTCAAGTGGGGTTTATCCCTTTTAAACGTATCCTTTGCCATTGGACTAAACTGTTTAGGTCGTTAAAATGGTTAAAAAAATATTTTTTTTTAGTGGAAATAAGCAGGATTTACTGCTCGTTTAAGTCGCCCACGTTTTGGAAACTTTCAAAGTTTCCAAAACGTGTACTCCTCAATACTCTTTTTATATTTAAATAAGCAGAATCACAAATATTTCGAGAGCCGTTGAAGGGAATTGAACCCGCGACCTCTTCCTTACCAAGGAAGTGCTCTACCCCTGAGCTACAACGGCGGCATTTCCTAATAACAGATTATAAGTTTTTTGATTTATAAACTATTATTTGTGCATTTTTAAAACTTAAAAGTGAATAGCTAAAAGTTAAGACTTTTGACTATTCACTTTTAGTTTTTAAATCTGTTGGAGCGGAAGGCGAGGCTCGAACCCGCCACCTACAGCTTGGAAGGCTGTCGCTCTACCGAATGAGCTACTCCCGCGTAATTAAAGGATTCATGATTTTGGACTTACAATTTTGGAAAGCATTGATAATGAATACATTCCGCGATTTAAAATTTCAAAATCCCAAATCGGTAGTGGGGCGAGATGGATTCGAACCACCGAAGACGTACGTCAGCAGATTTACAGTCTGCCCCATTTGGCCACTCTGGTATCACCCCTTTTAAAAACTTACTTCTCCTCGAAGGGAGCCGGTAGAGGGACTCGAACCCCCGACCAGCTGATTACAAATCAGCTGCTCTACCAACTGAGCTACACCGGCGTTTATGTTGGTGCGCGAATAGAACCGCGCTCGAATGTTAAAAATGCTTTCTTTTTAACGCTTAAAAGACTTTTTCAAACCTTCGTTTAGGTCGTTTTTCAAAAGCGATGCAAAGGTACTATCTATATTTGAATTCTGCAACTTTTTTTCGCTTTTTTTCAAAAAAAATCTTTTTTTTTGTTTTTACTTTGAAAAAACATTGTGTGTTAGCCCTGTTTCTTAAAGCGACGCAAAGGTAATAGTAATTGAGTTAAAAATCCAAATTTTTCGCACTTTTTTTTTGTTTTTTCGCACTTTTTTTTTCAAAAGTTAGATTCTGAAAACAATCACCTTCAATAAATGTTTTGCGTGTATGATGAAAACCATTTTATTTGCTCACAATAAATTTTAGCATTTATGATGTGTGCTGCACCGTAACTTCAATTATTTGATTTTAAAAGTAATTTTCTGCACAGGTTTATCGGTTTGATAAACTTTTTGAGCAGCAATTTTATCTACGACATCCATACCTGTTTCCACTTCGCCGAATACCGTATAATTACCATCCAAACGTGGGTCGCCACCAATTGTTTTATACACCTCTTGTTGTGTTTTGGAAAATGTCTTTTTCAATTCTTGTTGAAACTCATCTAATGCAATTTGCGTGTATTTACGCCCAACGACAATATAAAATTCTGTTGCAGAAGAAAATTTGCTCGGTTTATCACTTGCCATAGCGATCGCGCCGCGTTTGTGATAAAATTCGGGTTTGATTTCTTGTGGCAATTCATATTTTAATCTTGGAATATCGGGTTGATTGCCGCCTTGTATTAACAAACCGTCGGCAATTCTGTAAAATAAGCCATGATTATAATATTGATTTTTACACAAATGCAAAAAATTGGCGCGGTGCAAAGAGGTTTCTATATACAATTTTAACGTAATATCGCCCTCACTCGTTTGCAAAACAACGCGCTCCTTGATGTCATATTGTTTGGCATAATTCATTAAGGTAGCAGTTACTTGTTCCTGCGGAATTTCAAATTTTTTAGAATTGCAATTGCTTAGAAATACGCCTAAGCCAATGACTATAATGACTATATAATAAGGTGGTCTCATTGTTTAATCTTTTTTGGTTTGATATTGTAAAATAAGACCCGAATCTTACGAATTTTCACCCATATTAGTGTTTGCATTCGTAAAAATTCGGGTCTTATTTGAAAACTTGACAAATATAAAAACGATTCATTTATTCCCAGTCACCACTTGCGCCGCCGCCGCCTGTATCACCACCGCCAAAGCCGCCAAAACCGCCACTATCATCATCTGAACCGCCACTATCCCAACCACCGCCGCCAGAACTGCCGCCGCCAATAAAAATAGTGGGCCCACTATCATCTGAATAATGTCTTTGCCGCGTTCCATATTGTTGATAACCAGTCCTTTGCCCTTTACGCATGATGTAAATAAACAATGCGATAAATAATATAATGAACAAAATCATCAAAACCACTTCACCATCCGTCATGCCATTATCCTTTTGCCCGAAACTTTCATTCACATATTCACCGTTCGCATGTTGCGATATTTTTTTAACGGTTGCCAACAAACCATCATAATATGCTTTTTTCTTGAAATTCGGAACTAATTGATAATCAATGATTCGCTTACAAATCATGTCGGGCAAAACGCCTTCCATGCCATAACCTGTGGTAATATTAGCGCGTCTGCGGGTCGGGTCAGTAGAAACCAAGACTAATATACCATTATTTTTTTTCGTCCCAATCCCCCATTTGCGAAACAACTCTACGCCATACGGTTCAATTTCATACCCATCTAAGGTCGGCAGCGTGATCACTGTAATTTGTGTCGTCGTGCTATCCGAATAACGGACTAACTCTTTCTCCAACAATTCTTGTTCTTGTGGAGTCATCAAGTTTGAAAAATCATTCACTAAACGCGGTGGAGATGGTTTTTCAGGAAGATTCTGCCCAAAACTAAGGGTCAAAAGAAGACATAAAATATTGGTAATAAACCATTTATAATGTGCAAATGGTTGTGGAATTCGTAAAGCAATTAAATTCATAGAAACAAAAAATCCAATTTTAAAAAATATGGTTTGGCTATCAACTTTTGCAAAAGTAATGGTTTTAAGATAAAGCACACCTTTTTTTTTAGAGAAAAAACGTGCAGCGATAGAACGATTTTAAAAAAGGGTATTTTTGCAAAAATATCCTTTTTTAAAATCGTTCTATTGTTCTGTCCCCTTCACGTGGCGCGAAATTTTCTGCATGGTTGAGAGGCTAAATGCTATGTCACTTTGACTTTCAAAATGGCAATGATTTATACAATATACTATTTCAAAATTCAAAATATTTTTATGTAAAAATATTGTTATACGAAATGATTGTTATTGAAATGATATTATTTACAAATTTTAAAAAGCTATATATCAAAAAAACATTCAAAAAGTTGATAAAAAATTTGCATAAAAGAGGCTAAAAATTTGGTATTGTGGAATCTACGAAATACTTTTACCGCCGAATATTCATTCTTTCTTTCCACAATCAAACGATATATTATCATGGGGATCAATGTATTAGAACTTCTTAAAGGTCAGATGGGCAACATGGTTGTCGAAAAGGCTGCACAGTATTTAGGTGAAGACGCAGGAGCAGCAGGTAAAGCGATGAGCGCGATTTTACCTTCCGTATTAGGTGGCGTGATGAACCAAGCAACCAATATTAGTGGTGCAACGAATTTGTTAAACATGTTGAGCAATGGCGGACATGATGGCAGTATTTTTAGTAATTTAGGTTCTTTATTGGGCGGCGGCAGCGCAACTCAAGGTTTAGTCAATGCAGGCTCTGGCATTGTCAAAGGGCTTTTTGGCGACAAAGTAGGCTCTATCGTAGATTTCATTGCTAAATATGCGGGTGTTAAGAGCAGTTCAGCATCTTCGTTGTTAGGAATGGCAGCTCCCTTAGTGATGGGCATGATTGGCAAACAATCCGCAGGTTTAGGCGCGAGTGGCTTGATGAAATTATTGGGTGGTCAATCCGATTTCATCAAATCGGCGTTACCTGCGGGTATGGGTAGTGTTTTAGGTTTAGCAGGTCTTGGCAATCTTGGTAGCATGGCAGATGCAGCAATCAATACCGCTAAAACGGCTACGACTCGCGCTACAGAAGCAGCTTCGTCAGCGACCAATCGTGTTGTGAATGAAGTGAAAGAAGAAGCAGGTGGCTTTAATTGGTGGCCCTGGGCTTTATTACTGGGTATTTCTGCGGCTGCTTTGTGGTTTGCAAAAAAAGGTTGTAGCCCTGCTCCACCAAAAACAGCTGTAGTAGCACCTGTAACACCCGCACCCGCACCACCAGTAGCCACTGCAACACCTACTGCAACGACTCCTGTTGCAGCAACACCTGCGGCACCTGTTCAAAAAGAATTAAAATTAGCGGATGGCACTAAAATTACAGTAACAGGCGGTTCGTTTTTGGAATTGCTATACAATGAGATTAGCAATCCAAAATCAAGTGCAGGAGTTAAGATAACTTTTGACAATTTCAATTTTAACACTGGTTCTGCGGTTGTTGCGGATGCTTCTAAAAAACAATTAGAAGATTTGTCTCACATTATGAGTGCATACCCGAAAGTTGAAATTAAGGTGGATGGTTATACAGACAACAAAGGTGATGCTGCTAAAAATAAAAAATTGTCTGAAGACCGTGCCACAGCAGTAAAATCGTATTTAGTAGGTAAGAAAATTGATGCAAAACGCGTTGTTACAGCAGGTCATGGTGCAGAAAACCCTGTCGGCGATAACAATACGGAAGAAGGACGTGCTAAAAACCGTCGTATCGAATCTACGATTACCAAAGATTAAATTGAATTTTTAGCTTAAGGATTTTTAACATGAAATTTTTGTAAACAAACTCCTTTCAAGGTTGTACGCGCTTGCACGACCCTGACAGGAGTTTGTTTTTTTATCAAAAATATATTATGAATTAAAATATTTTGAGAAAATAAACTTTTGAGGGAACCTTTTAACAAACAATATTCTTATAAAACTTATTTTTGCGACATAAAAAAAATTATTTTCAGCCCAATTAAACAATGGTAAGGAGGGGCGCGATAGCGCAGAGTAATACGGTTTCTGTTTTGGTTGAAAAACCAAGACGAGTCTTTACACGAATTTTCACTAAATGAAAATTCGTGTAATTCGGGTCTTATTTAAAGATGACAGCTGTTGCGCCATATCCATATTTATTATGATATTCATTTTTATAGGATTCGACATACGAATTGCGCCGCAACCGAGCATGAATCAGTTCTCGAAGTCGTCCTTTTCCCAAACCATGAATAATATACACTTTCGCAACGCCCATTTGAACCGCTTTTGACAAATAACGGTCAAACTCTCGCAATTGAATATCCAAAATCTGCGAAACCGTTAAATTATTAGGATTATCGTGCAACATTTCAATATGTAAGTCTATATCCGTTTTAAAATCAGCGAATTTTTGCACATCAGGCACAGGTTGAACGTAATTTGTAACCATTTTAGGATTCACTTTAATATGGTCTTTGGTATATTGCTTCAAATCCGATTTTTCATTCGTATTTGAAGCAAAATCGGTCAAAATGGGTAAAATCACAATTTCTTTATTGAAAATCGCTGAAAATTGTTTCTTTTTGAAAAACAATTGAGGTTTTAATTTCATTTGTTTGACAATTGTTTCGCCCATCCCTGACGTATATAAAGGTTGTATTTCAAGGTGGACATCAGGCAATTCATTCAAATCATCGTGTTGAAAATCGCCAATTAAGACTAATTTTCCTGCATCTAATTTGGCTTGTTTTTCAATGGTTTTTCTTTTTAAAACATTGATTTTCAAGGAGAAAAAGATATTAATTTTTGTACCATTTAACAAAAAAATATCATATTGAGTCGTGTCGCCAAACTTATCAACAACCCCTTCAAAACCCAATTGCAAACCATCTTTCGGCGCGAGATGCGCAGGTAAAGCCGCAATAAACGCATTTTTATCTTGATTCGGTTGCGTTTTAGGTAATGGTTTCCCTATAAAATGTTGCAACATTTGGTGTTGCGCCGTGTGAGCATCTATGCGCACAAGGTCTTCCTCCGAAGCAGGAATTTCCATATTCGACCCGCGCAACAAGACCATGACCATCCCGTTGCCGAGTTTATCCGTGATAACACCTTCTTCTGGAGCATGTAAAAATTTGACCTTTGTGCCAATGCCAAGTAACATTTTATTTTAAATTAATTTAACAGGAATAATAATGATTCGTTTTCGGAAATGATGATAGATATATGATGCCTGATAAATTCAATAAGTAATTGATTACAAGCCAATTATCAAATTTATTATTCATT
>JBEEMZ010000039.1:0-25656 GCA_041192405.1 Bacteroidota bacterium
AACGAACGAACGAACCAATAAACCAACTAACCGATAATGTTCACGACACGATTTAAAATAATGGAATATGATTTGTTATTGGTTTTTGGATAATAGATTTAATATGGCGCATTTTATTTTGTAAGTAATTGATTATCAAGATTTTAAAATATTAAAAATTTATTATCAAAAATTCATTAATTTTTTTCAAAAAATTATTTAATCTAATGTTTAGAATCATCGTTTTAATTGCTTATGGTTGTGTTATCGCAAGTACTACATTTTCTCAAACTCCTGTACCACCAAAAATACAAAATGTGGCTGCTCCAACAACCTCAGCAGCAGCCACAGGATTGAATTACTTAGTTCATATCACTGCTTTTAATGAAAATCGCCCAATCAGTTACTTTGCGAACCTCACAGGAGTCACTAAAAAGTTAGATAATAAAGGTATCTATCATTATTATTTAGGCGGTTTTGCCACAGCAGAGGAAGCCGAAAAAGTCAAAAAAGAGCTTAACGGAAAAGGTTATCCGTATGCTTATCTGGTGGATGTCGCCAAAGTGCGCAAAGAATGCAATATGACTTGTGGCGATGACCCTTCTATTGATGAAAAATTGCCGCCTGTCATGAAAACGATTCGCAATATTCATCATCTTTTTTTCGATTTCGATAAAAATACGTTGCGCCCCGATTCTAAAACGCAATTGAATCGGTTGGCGACCATTTTATCAGATAACGCATCTTACAAAGTTGAATTTAAAGGGCATGCCGATTCAAAAGGAACGGCAGAGTATAATCAATTTTTATCTGAGAAGCGTTCCGAAACAGCTAAAAATTATTTGATGCATCGAGGTATTCGGGCAGATAGGGTCAAAACCAGTTCTTACGGCAAGGACTCCCCTATTGCTTACAATGAGATGGATGGAAAAGATATGCCACAAGGTCGGAAATTCAATCGGCGAGTTGAGATTTTCATTACGGATGCGGAAGGAAATGTATTGAATGCCTTAGTTGAACCCATTGATATTCCAAATGAATTATTGATTGCGCCTGTAAAACCAAAATAAGCCACTCATTTCACCCATTTTTCACGAATGCAGTACTTCTAATTCGTGAAAAATGGGTGAAATGAGTGGCTTTAAGCAGACTTCATTAATGAATATGAATGCCGCCATTAACATCTATTGTGGCTCCCGTGATGAAACCAGAAAGTTCCGAAGCCAAAAAAAGACAAGTCCCTGCTAATTCGAGCGTTTTACCGACTCGTTTCAAAGGAATGGTCGAAATAACGTCCTTTAATTGAATTGCTGTTAGTCCATCCAACATATTGGTTTCTATCATGGCAGGACAAATCGCATTGGCACGAATCCCCAGCGACGCAAATTCTCGAGCAATCGAACGCGTAAGGCTTAAAACACCCCCTTTTGAAGCCGCATAATGGACTCCGCCGACCAATCCGCCGCCTCGTTGAGCCGCCAAAGATGCCAAATTGACAATAACGCCTGATTTTCGTTCCGAAAAAATTTTTAAGGCACTTTTGCAAATATTAAAAGTACCTTTAAGATTGACATCAAGAATCATATCATATTCCGCTTCCGCAATAGACAACATACCGCCCGTTTTTACGATTCCTGCGCAATTCACTAAACAATCAATCGTTCCAAATACAGAAATAGCCCTTTCTATAGCTTTGTTGCAGTCGGCGGCATGCCGTATATCGCATTGAATCGAAATCATTGGAGGGCTGTACCCAATTTGGCTTGCAATGGACGTTTCTAAATCGGAAGCGATTTTTTCATTCATTAACACATCAAGCAAAACAAGTTTAGCACCATGAGCCGCAAAAAGTTCTGCTGTAGCATAACCAATACTCCGAAGCGATGCGGCTCCAACAATGACACAAACCTTATTTTCTAATAACAAATGATTATATTTTTTATTTTCCATAGCTATAAACAGCTTTTTGTATGATTAAAGTTTCTATTTCAGTGGCAGAATACCCCAAAGTTTCCATTAAGTCGTTCGTATCCCAACCACAAGGCACTGCCGCAGCACGAGCCGAAGGATAAGCACCATCTATTTGTATCGTTGAACGAATAACAGCTATTTTGCCTTCCGTCGGGTGATTTTCCGTATCAATCAGTTTAACGGCTTTTAAATGAGGGTCATCGGTCAACGTTTGTAATGTATGGCAAGGCATAGCAGGCAAATCGGCAGCTCGAAAAATCGAAAGCCATTCATCCGTTGTCTTATTTTCCAAAGGTGCGCCGCGCACTTCAAACCATTCTGAAACATATTTCGCTCGATTGGCTATCGTAGAAAAACGCGTATCATTAAGGAACTCCTTTTTATCTGTTGCTTTTAAAAAGGCTTGAACTTGTGCATCTGTATTAATGGTAAAAGAAATATAACCATCTTTCGTTTTAACTGGTTGATTATGCGGACTTAAAAGCCGAAGATCGCCCGCGATACCCACAGGCGGGTCAAAACTTTGTTGCGCTAAATGCTCTTGCAGCACAAAAGCCGCCATGGTTTCAAACATTGGAATCTCAAGGGTTGCTCCTTTTCCAGTCATTTGACGCTGCATCAAGGCTGCCATTACCGCGCCTGCCGTAATTTCGCCTACTACATGGTCGCAAAGCAGCAATGGTACATAAGCAGGTTTGCCGTCCCGCGCCATACCTAAACCCGCAATACCAGAAGCACCTTGCAAAACGCTGTCATACGTTGGTAATCCAGCATACGGGCCATCTGTACCATAACCTGTTATCAGCGCGTAAATTTTATCAGGATATTTGGTTTGAATCGAATGCGCATCCAATCCTAAACGCACCAAAGCATCAGGACGCATATTCGCAACGATAACATCACACCATGCTACTAATTTTTGACAAATTTCCTTTCCAGCTTGTTTTTTGAGGTCAAGGCAAATATTGCGTTTGCCCCGATTGAGGTGCAAATACGTCCCCGAATGTTGACCTGTCGGAGAAATCCCGCCAAGACCGCGCATCAAGTCGCCCGAAGGATTTTCTACTTTTATAATATCTGCACCATACTGTCCTAATCGCCAAGTTGCTACGGGACCCACAACAACAGCCGTTAAATCTAATATTTTGATGCCTTTCAGTGGTTCAAAATTCATAATTGGAAATGGTAAATTATAAATGATTCATTTGAGCGAGTCGGCTCGGGACATAAAAAAGCAATTTTGCCACGAATGATACGAATTTTCACTAATAATTCGTGCTTATTCGTGCAATTCGTGGCAAAATTACTTTTTTATGTCCCTAACTCATTTTTGCATCCATTTCTACGGCAATGACTTTGTTTTCATCAAATACGTTGAGTTGCCAACCCGTTTCGGTACGATTTGCGGCAAGTGTCATCTTACGTCCGCAGTACAAAGGAGCGATATGTTTTACTTTAATATTGGTCATTTCAAGTGCCAAATCTGTTCTAATAAATTCGGTTAAAAGCAACGTTGTTAAGCCTCCATTGACAACTAAATCGGGTAATCCTTCCACATTTCGAGCATAATCTCTGTCCAAATGGATTTTATGCGTGTTAAACCCTAATGCGGAATACTGAAATAGCAATGTTTCATCTGGAATAACTTGTTTTTGATGCTCGGCTTCAACACGTGTCGCAATCATTTTTTCACCTTTTGTTGGAATATTTTTAGCATCATCCAATAAAATATAGGTTTGGGTTTCAATGATGGCAGGATTCGGTTCTGAAACAGGTCGTAACTCATGTTGTATGGTTACGATTGCCATACGCCTCGAAGTTGTCGTCTTTTCAGTAATATTTTTAACAAAACTACTACGTTCCAGAACAGAACCAATTACAATATCCCCATGATAAGATACGGTTCTGCCGCCTAAAAGCAATCTTGGCAATCCAAGTTCGGGCATCGGAACGCCTAAACCAGGGAATCCATCTGAACGCAATGCAGATTGACGCGTTTCGCCCGCCAACATAAAAAAGTGCCATCCTCTTGGCAATAAATCGCCCTCCGAGAATAAATGGGTATCTAAATCTAACATCGCGGCTATCCGTCTGACCATTGTAGGACTACATTGTTCCTTCACTTTTAGGGTTGGTTTTTGCATGATTTTATTGCCATTTACATTTGATATGGTTTGATGGATGTACGGATTACACGGATTTTCACAAGATTTATACGGATGTTTGCGGTTCAAAATCCGTATAAATCTTGTAAAAATCCGTGTAATCCGTACATCCATCAAACCAATTATATCCATTTATTTGTAAAAACAAATAAAAAATTAATATATAAATAATTAATGTATAATTTTAAATCTTTAAAAAAGGTGCAATACTCGCCCAAGCCGCTTCAAAATTTTCCAAAAAACAACCATGTCCAGTATTAGAAATAATTGATATATAATGTTTTGGAATCATCCGCGCAGCATTGACAACGTGTTCAACACTATTGCCGCCATCATTGTCCCCCGCCATCACTAAAACAGGACATTTAATAGCTCCTAACAAATCTTTACCAACCGTTAATTTATTGTAACAATTGCACACGCCCGCAAACATATCTTCCAATTTATTGGGTTCGGGCATCAATTTTAATTGTTGCTCTATGAAAGGTTTATCCATTTCCATCGCTTGTTTGGCGGTGAAATTAAAAGCCCTCAGACCTGGATATAATTCTCCCGCACCCATCACAACCATTTTTTTGACTCGTTCAGGATACATTGCTCCTAATTGATACGCTGCATAACCGCCATCGCTAAACCCAATGACGATAACGCTGTCTTTGGTGACGGCATTGATAACCGCCATCGCATCTTTGGCGCGTTGTTCAAGGCTCATTGGCTCCGTACCCAATTCCGATTTGCCATGTCCCCGCGTAGAAATAGCGATAACTTGATAATTTTTCTTCAATTTTTCAATAAAATCAGTCATTTCAACGGTTGAACCAAATAATCCGCCATGTAGCAATACAATCGGTTGCCCTTTGCCATAAACTTCATAATACAATTTGGCATCTTTTGCCTGTACATAATGACCCGCTTTGGGATTATTGCCATAAGGGATTTTATAAACAACGGTAGGCGGATGAAACGCCCTTCTTAGATTTTGTTGTGCATCAACACTGCCCATACAAAATAGGGAAATGAATACTGAAAATAATCTTGGATACATTTTATTTTTTTTAAATGAGTACAAATGGATACCTATCCAATTTTTGTCACGAATTGCACGAATTTTCACAAATAATTAGTATTTTTGTGAAAATTCGTGCAATTCGTGCTAAAAATTGGATAGCCAGCAACTTGCTTGATAAATTTTATAACAAAGTTAGATAATTGTTTTCATATTTGGAATTTAATTTTCATATTTGCAAAATTATTTTTTTAATGCTTAATTTTTACGGATGAAATTCAAATATCACCACATGAATCTTTGCACCGAAGATGTGTCAAGATTATCAAATTTTTATCAATCCATGTTTGGTCTGAACCGCATTCAAGATGAAGAACATGGTTTAACAGGAGCCGAAACCGTGAATCGTTATGATGGTCAAGTAGAATTCTTGACAGATGGTCAAGTAGAATTTCACATTACTCGGAAGGATAACGATACTGGTTTTCGGATGAAACAGTTTATCAATCCTATCAAAACAGGGCATTTCTGTTTTCGGACGAATGATATCGAAGGTTTCAAAAAGAAATTAGAAGCCCAAGGGATTCCGTATGCCGATTATGGTAAATGGGCATTAGCGGGTTGGTATCAAATCTTCTTCCATGACCCTGATGGCAATATCATTGAGGTACATCAAATTGGTATGTAAATAATGATGAATTATGAACAGCAATTTCCGTTTTGGAAAAGGAGGAGATAAATGGCAAAACGGATTGAACGGATTTAGAGATTTAAACGAATTTTTTTTGATTTTTTTGCTCGAAATGCATATCTTTTAGTAAAAAAAAATCCGTTTCAATCCGTGTCATCCGCTTTATCCGTTTTACCCTTTTTTCCAAAGGTGAAATTGCTGAATTATGAATAGTAAATGATGAATCAATTGATTATCAATAAGTTGCAAAATTTATTATTCATTACTTATTTAATTTCTATGAAAACAAAAGAAATAGAGGACATTATCGATAAAGCAGGTGCAGCGTATTCCGCGCCTGCCTTAGATAAAGGGCTTGACATTTTAGAAGCCCTTTGTCAATGCGAAAATGGGTTGACGCAACAGGAAATTGCGACTCGACTCGGGCGCAATTTAGGGGAGATTTACCGAATGTTAACTTCTTTGGTGCGTCGAAATTATGTTGCCAATATTGGTAATGTATATACGATTACCACCAAATTGTTTCAAATGTCGCATTTTCACCCACCGACGTATCGTTTATTGACAGAGGCACTACCGATTATGGAAGAACTGTCTCGAAGCGTTTCGTTTCCTTCCGATTTGCGGGTTTATAGTAATGGTGTACAAACCGTTATAGCCTCCATTCAACCGCCTGACGGACTTGGTTTTATGACGCGTGTAGGTTCTGAAATAGCGGTTGCACCTTCGGCATCAGGACTTGTTTTGGTCGCGTTTCAAGACCCCGCTATTACGGAATTACGGATTCGAGAGAGTTTTTTAAATGCTTCTGTGACAACAATCTATTCTTTTAAAAATGTTTTAAAAGAGGTTGTTTCAAAAGGTTTTGCTTCCATTCAAAGCAATCAGTATGCAGGATTACACGCAATTTCATTTCCAATTCTGGATATTAATGGTTTTGCGGTTGCTGCATTGACCGTTCCGATGTTAGCCCGTATTGATGGGACAGAACAGGTGACTCAAAATACAGTAGAAGCGAAACTTCGGAAAAGTGCCGAAAATCTTAGCCATAAAATTGCTTTTGGATAACACCAAACAGGCACCCCCAAAATCATATCATTATGATATTAAAGCATTTATATGTAATTGGTATTTCAGTATCCTTATTTTCGAGTTGTTACGTCAACAAATTAGAGCAAAAACGATTGCTCGCACGCATTACAGCCGCAGAAGATAACGTTAAAATTTTAAACCTTCTTGCGGGTTCTGCTTTCAGTTCCGATGTTGCGTCAAGTGCCTATTGGACGAAAATGTTTACAGAAGATGCCATTTTTGACATTGCACAAGGGCGACAAGAGCAAGGGCGAGATGAAATACTAAAAATCGTGCGTAGTGCGAATCAAAAAGAGGCTATCCAATTTGGAATGACCCACTTAGCGATGCTTCCTCACATCACACTTAACGGTGATAGTGCGGTGGCTACGGGCTATTTATTGATTGTGATGCCTGATTCGGCAGCCTCTCATGTAAAACTGCCTGGTAAGGGCGTTTCTTCGGGCTTTTCTATCTATCAATTGACAGTGAATAGATGGCAACTTGTGCGAACAGCTGAAGGTTGGAAAGTTGCACAACGCACCGTCAGACCTATCACGAGTACCAATGCTCGAAATATCCTGGTGCGTGCCATAGAAGATTCTAAATAAGTCCATCAAACCATTTTCCCAAATTTCACCAAGTGAAATGCTCCAAACTTTTCCTATTTTTAAAACCAAACTTGATTTTAAATGAAAAATACGCTTTTATTGCTCCTTTTATGTTTATCCGTTAGCGCGAAAGCACAAAATTTTATCGTAAAAAGTGTTCATGGCAAAATTGAAGGTACCATTAATACGGATAAAAGTGTTCGCATTTTTAAAGGAATTCCATTTGCGGCTCCGCCTGTGGGTGCTTTGCGTTGGAAAGCTCCGCAACCTGTTCAAAATTGGAAAGGCATCAAAAAAGGGACTGCATTTTCAGCAAGCCCAGTTCAAAATAAACCACAACCTTTTTATTGTTGGACGGAGGAATTTATCGCGCAACCCGAACCACTTCGTGAAGATTGTTTGTATCTAAACGTGTGGACACCTACACTATCCAAAAAAGAAAAAAAAGCGGTCTTTGTATGGATTTACGGGGGCGGTTTGAGCAGTGGCTCTGCCAATTGTGCCATTTATGATGGCGAAGCAATGGCTAAAAAAGGAGTCGTTTTCGTCAGTCTCAACTATCGGGTAGGTGTTTTTGGCTTTATGGCACACCCCGAATTGAGCCAAGAATCGGGTCATAACGCGTCAGGTAATTATGGGTTTTTAGACCAAATCGCTGCCTTGAAATGGATTCAAAAAAACATTGCTGCGTTTGGAGGCGACCCCAATAATGTGACGATTGCGGGACAATCGGCGGGTGCTTTTAGCGTAACCGCTTTGATTGCTTCCCCTTTGGCGAAGGGTTTATTTCACAAAGCCATTCCGCAAAGTGGCAGTTTATTATCCAATGTTTTGAGTCAAAATTTAGCTAAAGCTGAAGAACAAGGACTTGCTTTTATGAAAAAAGCGAACACGACTTCAATCGCCGAATTGCGCCAGAAATCGGCTGAAACATTACAAGAAATCAGCAATAATCCAGCATTAGGCAGATACGGCACCACCTTAGACGGTTATGTTTTACCAACAAATTTGATAGAACATTTCAAAAAAGGCTTGCACAATCAAACCCCTATTTTGACTGGTTGGGTAACAGGCGATGGTAGTTTTTTGGGCGATTCCAAAATGACCGTTGAAGATTATAAAAAAGAAGCCCAAACAAAATATGGTGATAAAGCCGATACCTATTTCAATATTTTTCCCGCGTCCACAGATGATGCAGTGAAAACCGTAAAACAAAAATTAACTTTATTGAGTTTTGCAGGGTTGCCTGCTCATTTATTGGCAGGTTTTAATACGAAAACAACCTATATCTATCAATTCGGTCACGTACCTGCTGCTAAACCAGATTTTCCTAATTATGGTGCTTTTCACACGTCCGAAGTGCCGTACGCGCTTCATAATTTGCATATGTGGAAGCGTCCTTGGCAATCGGTGGATCAAGATTTAGAGCATATTATATCGTCTTATTGGGTGAATTTTGCAAAAACAGGCAATCCTAATGGCGAAAAGTTACCTAACTGGAAAAGTTATGATAAACAGTTGGGTGCTATCCTGTTATTGAACGATGAGGTAGAACTTAAGGCAGCTTTTTTGAAAAAAGAATTCGATTTTTTAGAACTGAATTAAATAATTACGATTACCCATTTTTAAAAAAATTCAACAATGAAATTTTACATTGTACCCGTTTTATTAGTTGCCATGATTGGTTGCAGAAACAGCGATAAACGCGTTGCACCAACAACAAATTTGCCACAATTAGGGAAAAACACGCTTAATGAAGTGATAAACGCCCTAACTGTCGAAGAAAAAGTAAATTTAGTTACAGGTATGGGCATGTTTATAGCTGGGCTTCCTTCGGGCATGTTACCACAGATGGATTCTACGGATGCTGGCGTTCCTGAAAAAGTATTGGGAGCCGCAGGTCAAACGCACGCCGTCTCGCGGTTAGGTATCCCTTCAATTGTTGTGTCTGACGGCCCCGCAGGAGTACGCATTGCGCCTGTGCGGGGCAAAGATTCAACCCATACTTATTACGCAACCGCTTTTCCAATTGGTACTTTGTTAGCTTCCACATGGGATACGAGTTTAGTGCAACAAATGGGTATCGCTTTGGGCGACGAAGCAAAAGAATATGGCATTGATGTTTTGTTAGGCCCCGCTTTAAACATTCATCGCAATGCCTTAGGCGGGCGCAATTTTGAGTATTACTCTGAAGACCCACTTGTATCGGGCAGTATGGCAGCAGCAATCGTCAATGGCGTACAAAGCAAAGGCGTTGGTACTTCGGTCAAGCATTTTGCGGTCAATAACCATGAATTTAACCGATTCAGAATGAACGTTCAGGTTAGCGAAAGGGCTTTGCGGGAAATTTATCTGAAAAATTTTCAAATTGCACTTCAAAAATGCGCTCCTTGGACGATGATGGCTTCTTACAATCTGATTAATGGTACGTATGCCTGTCAAAATCGCGCTTTATTGGATACTTTTTTGAGGCAAGAAGCGCAATTCAAAGGTTTGGTTATGTCCGATTGGTTTGGTGGTAAAGATGCCGTTGAGCAATTGCAAGCAGGTAACGACCTTTTAATGCCTGGCTTTCTGCTCCAAAAAACAACCCTTTTAGATGCCGTTAAAACAGGCAAATTACCGATACAATCGTTAGACGCAAATGTAAAACGAATTTTAGAACTTGTTTTAAAATCGCCTACTTTTAAAAATTCCAAATATGCCAATGCCCCTGATTTAAAACAACATGCTCAAATCGCCCGTCAAATTGCCAGTGAAGGCATGATTTTATTAAAAAATGACGGTGCTTTACCCATGTCCGCCGCTAAAAAGGTCGCTCTATTTGGCAATATCAGTTACGAATTGATTGCGGGAGGCACAGGAAGCGGTGATGTCAACAAAAGTTATATGATTTCATTGGATAAAGGTTTGACAAATGCTAATTACACCGTTCATCAAACTTTATCAGAGACTTACAAAACCTACTTCAAGGCGGGAAAAGCCAAATTGCCACCACTTGCATCGCCGTTTCACCCGCATACAGCCGTTCCAGAAATGCCGATGGATGCTGCTTTGGCTCAAAAAATGGCACTCGAAAATGATATAGCTATCTTGACAATTGGCAAACACTCTGGCGAATTTGTAGATAGAAACTTAGATAAAGATTTTAATCTAACAAGTGCTGAAAAAGCAACCATTGAAACCGTTTCAAAAGCCTTTCATGCAAAAGGCAAAAAGGTCGTCGTCGTCCTAAATATTGGAGGCGTGATAGAAACCGCAAGTTGGCGCGATAAAGTAGATGCGATTCTTTTAGCGTGGCAGGGCGGCGAAGAAAGTGGCAATGCCATTGCCGACATCCTGCGCGGGACCGTGAATCCTTCTGGAAAGTTAGCAACCACTTTTCCAATAACGTACCAAGATGAAGCATCTACTAAAAACTTTCCAGGTAAGGTCATTACAGCATTACCGAATAAAATGACATTAGCGGATTCAGACCCTGCGGAAGTGACTTATGAAGAAGGGATTTATGTTGGTTATCGTTATTTCAACACGTTTAAAGTCAAACCTGCTTATGCTTTCGGTCATGGATTGTCTTACACCAACTTTACATATAGCGGCTTGACATTGAGTGCCAATACGTTCACAGAGCCTATCAAAGTCAATATCACGGTGACAAATAGTGGCAAAGTCGCAGGTAAAGAAGTTGTTCAATTGTATTTGTCAGCTCCAACGCAACTATTAAACAAGCCCGAAAGTGAGTTGAAAGCATTTGGCAAAACAAAATGGTTACAGCCAAATGAATCTCAAATGTTGACTTTTAATCTAACTGCGGCGGATTTAGCTTCTTTCAATCCTGCGTTATCTGCTTGGATTGCCGACGCGGGGACTTACACGGTCAAAATAGGCAATTCAGTGCTTGATATTAAAGATAAAGCAACGTTTACTTTGGCAAAATCGCAAGAATTAGCTAAAACACATAGGATTTTGTTACCACAAAAACAAATTAAAGAGTTGAAGTAAAAATAATTCAATGTTCAGTTTAAATGATTGATAATCAATCATTTAAACTGAACATTATCAAACAACAAAATAACAATGGAAAAAATATATAAACTTTTACTTTGGTGTGCTGCCCTTTTAGGATTTTTAGCGATAGGAACGCTGCTTATTGGAAACGGCATGAAAGCTATAGGATTGTTCGTAATTGGAGGGCTACTCTGTTTGGTGATGGGCGGACTTGGAAAGCCCTCTATCAAGCAACATGCTTTTACCATTTGGATCCTCATTGCGGTTGTAGGTGGCATGTATTACCCACAATATTTTCGCCAACTCGGTGACTTTAAATTAACCAAACTCATTATTCCACTCCTTCAACTCATTATGTTCAGCATGGGGACGGAAATGAGTTTGAAAGATTTTGAAAGCGTCTTAAAAACCCCAAAAGCGGTTTTAGTTGGATTAGTTTGTCATTTTACAATTATGCCGCTTGTAGGCGTTACGCTTGCTAAAAGTTTTGGGTTTGAACCCGAAATCGCAGCAGGCATCGTATTAATGGGTTGCGTTCCAAGTGGCGTTGCGTCCAACGTTTTGGCATTCATCGCCAAAGCCAATCTACCTTTGTCCGTGACAATAGCGGCTGTTTCAACCCTCATTGCCCCGATTGCAACGCCTTTTTTGATGCAATTATTAGCAGGACAATTTGTTGCCATTGATTTTGTGGCAATGATGCTTCACGTCGCGGAAATCATCATCCTTCCAATTCTGGTCGGGTTGGTTGTAAACCGATTCATACGGAATGGTGCGGAGTGGTTTAAAAGCATGATGCCAACCCTATCTATGTTTGGCATTTTTTTAGTCATCTTGCTGATAGTAGCTTCTGGGCGGGATGCTTTATTGAATATCGGTCCATTACTTTTTTTGGCATCCATGATACATCATACGACAGGTTATGTTTTAGGTTATTGGGGTGGGCGTTTATTGGGGTTAGATGAAGCGACTTGTCGGACGATTTCGATTGAAGTGGGTATGCAAAATGCAGGACTCGCTTCTGGCATTGCCTTACAAATGGGCAAAGTGGCTACAATTGGTTTAGCATCTGTAATTGCCGCCCCTTGGATGTCTATTTCAGGGTCATTGTTGGCAAATTGGTGGCGAAATCAATCGTTAAAAGAGCAAACACCGTAATTGGGCAGTGAATTACTGAGAAATCAATTTATCAACGACGGTTTCCACAAACCTTATTTGTGGAAACCGTCGCGCCGCGAGAGGGGTACAGAGATGCTAATTTTAAAAAAGTGATTTTTTGTAAATTTAGCATCTCTCTGGACGTTTTTCTTTTCCCACAAATCTTATTTGTCAGAACACTACGGCGCAATTCTAAAAAGTATCACATGCTTTGATAAAATTCGTATCATTCGTGTATAGTTTAGAAAATTCTTTGTAAATTCGCACCGTTAATTGAAACAAAACCGTCCACCTTAATCTTGTTTACAACAACATTATGAAATTTGTAATTCAAAATCGGTTCATTACCAATCTATTATTGATTTGTGCCTGTGCAAGTCTCTCTCATTTATGCGCTTGCCGTGACAAGCAAGAAGATGCGTTGAATCAACTCAATAGTGAAGTGATGAAATTGCATAACGAAACCATGTCCAAAATAGGTGATATGTATGAATTGAAAAAGGCATTGAAAAAAAGGAGCGACGCAACTTCCGAAGATAGCACACAACTCAAGGAAGCTTTATTAGAAGCACAACTTTCGCTTTCCAAAGCAGATGATAATATGATGCAATGGATGCATAACTATACAGAAGGCAAAAGTATTGCAAGACCTTTTGAAGACAAAATTAAATTTTTTAAATCACAAAAAGATAGTATTCAAATGGTCAATAATCAAATTTATATGAGCATCGCCGTTGCCAGTAAGTACGTAAAACTTTAAATTCATGTTTAAAAAAAATTGTTTTAAAAAGGGATTATGGTTTATCGGGTGCTGTACTATCAGCATCATGAGTTGTCACAATGATTCAAAACCGTGCAGGAATCAACGTGGAAAATTGCCCATTCTTGGCAATAAAGACATTACAAATCAAGGCGATACCATTTATCCAACGATTCGTCCTTTTACATTCACCAATCAGCAGGGTGAAGCCGTTACGAATCAAACGTTTCAAGATAAAATTTATGTAATAGACTTTTTTTTCACGAGTTGTCCAACGATTTGCCCTAAAGTTACGGCACAAATGTTGCGCGTTTACGAACAGTTTAAAGATAATTCTAAGGTGCTTTTATTATCGCATACCATTGACCCTAAACGAGATACGCCTGCTTACTTGCGCAATTATGCGAATAAGTTAGGCATTATGGATGCTCAAAAATGGCATTTTGTAACGGGTGAAAAAGATAGTTTATATGCAATCGCAAACGATTATTTTAGCATTGCGAAAGAAGACCCGAATGCGCCAGGCGGTTTCGACCATTCAGGAAGGCTTATTTTGGTGGACAAAGCGCGCCATGTTCGGAGTTTTTGCGATGGCACCAAACCCGATGAAGTAGATTGCTTTATGCGTGATATTGAAAACCTGCTTAAAGAACCTTAACCATTGGGAAATGAAGATTGCGGATTGCAGAATAAAACAAAATCTTATTCCGCCATTCGCAATCCACATTCCCCAATCACTTAAAAATATAAAAATATTGAAATATAGATTAATATATTGTATTTTCGGCATATTTATTGTGCTATACGCGTGCAATGACAATCCATATAAACAGGGCAAAATATTATATAGTAACTTTTGCGCGAATTGTCATGGTGAGAAAGGCGAAGGTTTAAAAAATTTAATTCCGCCTTTATTACAATCCGATTATCTGGAACAACATCGGGATGAATTACCGTGTCTGATCCACAAAGGAATCAAAGGCGAAATCGAAGTCAATGGTAAAAAATATCAACAAGAGATGCCTGCTATTCCGAAACTTAGTTTTTTTGAAATTACAAACGTGTTGAATTACATTCAACTCAATATAAATCAATCAGATTCTAAAAAGATTTTTACAGCAGATGAAGTCGAACAAGGATTGAAAAAATGTGAGTAAAGACATTCAATCATTTGTGGAAAAGTGGAAAAACCGCCAAAAAACAAAACGAAGCGACCGAGATATACCTCACAACCGCTTCATTCCCAATGATTTATCAAGTTTCAACCTTAGTTACTTCGGTCAGTGGTTTTTAATCACCGACCGAATTTTTTTTATAGCGCACTCCCTTTCACAAAGGGCGTTAATGTATATTGTCTATCGAAATTTATCGCCAGTCCATCCTCAAAAATACACATGAATCATGCCAGTTGTGCAACTCTTTTCTTTTTTAACGTTTGTACACTTGTCGAGTGCCGCGCAAAGAAAAGTGCGCTAACGGTTATAAGCGTTATTCTTTGCCAACAAAAAACAACTGTGTTTTGTTGGCAAAAAAAACAAGGACAAAAATTTGGTAATCATGCTGAACGAGAATGTATGATGTAGGTACTATAATCTGAGAATGATTGCTACAAATCATTCTAATCACATTGATTTTGTTTGGTTGTTTGTGAGTCTAAAGTTACTTTTTAAATAACTTCGACAATTAACGCAAAGGTAAGTCCATTTATTCTAAAAAACTAAAAAACCCAAACATAATTTTTTAAATTATTCAAAAATAAAAAATATATTTGGAATGCGGTTCCCACGGAATGACAAGCGGAATGACAAGTTTTTTTTGTCATTCCGCTTGTCATTCCGTAGGAATCGCATTCGTAGAAATGTTTTGAGGTTTAATCGTTAAAAAAGTGAGTTAAGAAACTTTTTCTTGCATAAAAGTTTTATCAATTCAGTAGGATATTCAAAAAATGGTGTAATTTGCGGGTGTCTTTGCGAAAAAGTGTTTTCCTAACAAAATGGACACTCCATTTATTGACCCTTGTGATAATTTTTAGTTTATGTCTGATTTTTTAAAAAGATTAAAATCCATTTTCATTGCGGACGACCCGAATGCGGGTAAAGAACTGCCGTCTAAACCTGCGAGTCAACCGTCAAGACCGCCTGTTCAGCCGACGCGCCCGACAAATAATAATACTAATTCGACTCCCTCCATGCCTGTGCCGCCTTCGGGTTCTTTCCCGCCCGTCACGCCTGGTAAGCCGAATGACCGTTTTACGGAAGTGCTGTTGACCAAAATGTACGAAGCAAATCAAGAGGGCTTCGATTACATTGAATTCAAACAGGCATTAGACAGTTTATCCAAAATGCCAATGGATGAAGCGACTCGATTTCGTTCTGCGTATGCGATGGGGCAGACAATGGGGACGAGTTATGACCGTTTGATAAATACGGCGGCATTATATATGGATGTGTTGAAAAATGAGCAAGTCAAGTTTGAACAAACGGTTGCGAATCAACGGGCGCAACAAGTGGGCAATAAGCAAGCAGAAGTATCGAATTTGGAAGAGGCGATGCATCAAAAATCGGAACAAATCAAGCAATTGACCCAAGAAATTCAACAACATCAGCAACAAACAGAACGTTTGAAGTCTGAAATGGAACAAGCTGTTGCCAAAGTCGAGCAAACGCATCAAGAATTTGCGGCGAGTTATCAGAATATTATTTCGCAAATTCAACAGGATGTTTCGAATATTAAAAATTATTTAAAATAAAACAATTGTGAATTATGCTAAAAACAATTCTAAGTCAAATCGTTACGATACTGAGGGGGCAATATGGAATGCCGTTTTTCATTGTACTCATCGTCCTCTCTATTTATCTGTTACCGAAACTCATTACTTTGGCAATCGTTTTGGGTATCGCATTTCTCGGTTTTAAATATTTAGAAAGTCAAAAAAAATAAATTAAATGAACCTTGCAAACACATCTGTAGATAGGAGACATAGATTGGATAGAAAATAAAAGCATCTGTCTCCTATCTACCGATGTGTTTGCAAAAAATCAATACTTATGAAATTAAATTACCTATTTATTGCGTTGATTAGCATCAGTTTAGCAAGTTGCGCCGATGCGCCTCCTCAACCTCAACCCAAAGAAGATCAAGTTGAGTCCAAAGGCATTGACAAGGATGGTGCCGTGATTAGCGAAATTACAACAGAACGTTCGGATAAAGGTTTTGATGTAATTGTAACAAAATATAGTGTTTGGAATAACAATTTGTTGTCCAAAGAAATCACTCACAGAGATACCGTACTTGCCTTAGGCAAAATGCCAAAAGCGGCGGGCGATACGACCAATGTTGATAAACATTATGCGTTTTACATTACGGTAAAATAATGTTTTAATCCTAAATTATTGATTTTCAACAACCTATAACGAATCGTAAATCAGTATTTAAAGTAATGAAAAAGTCAAAAATAGTAACGCTTGTTTTTCTAAGTGCGGCACTTAATGCTTGCAAGAATAAACAAGATGATTGGCAATCTTCCAATAATGGAAATCTAAAAAGTGGTAACAAAGTATATATGCGTTCGGATAGCAGTGCGCCTTATACGCAAACGCGCACGGTGCATCATTATCATAGTTCGCCGATATTTTGGTATTACGCTTTTCGCCCATACAGCACCTATAATCCTACTACGCATAACTATCAACGGTCAGGCTTTTATTCGAATGGCATTTCGCCTCAGTCGAATGTTGGCACCAATAGTTTTAAAAGCCGTGTTTCGAGAGGTGGATTTGGGAGTACGTTTCGTTCATCCACCAGCTCTCATAGTTCAAGCGGATTGGGTCACTCGGCTTCATCAGGGCATTCAGTCGGCTCTTAAAACATATATCATTCTGTAGTTCGTTCGTTATATCAAGGCAGGTAAAAATTGGGTTGATGGATGTACAGATTTCACGGATTTTCACGGAAATCTGTATCAATCCTGTGAAAATCCGTGAAATCTGTACATCCACCAACCTAATTTTCACCCAATTATTAAAGCACGAACAACGAACCAACAACTTTAAATTTAACCTCATGAAAAGAATTAAAACAACGCCGCGCCCGAATTGGGAAGCACAAGTTGAAAATTTAGGTTTTGGGTTTCATACATTAGAAAGTATTTATTGGGATGAATCCGCCTATTACGAATTCACGATGTCCGAAATCGAAACCATTGAAAAGGCAACTGCTGAACTTTGGGCATTGTGTTTGGAAGCGGTTGACCATGTTATTCAAAAAAAATTATATTCAAAATTCCATATTCCTCAATGGATTATACCACATATTGAAAAAACTTGGAATGATGATGCACCAAGTATTTACGGACGATTTGATTTTACCTTTCAAAAAGGGGTTCCGAAATTGTTGGAATTTAACGCAGATACGCCGACATCTTTGTTTGAAACGGGCGTTGTGCAATGGGATTGGTTACAATCCGTCGCGCCCGATAATGATCAATTTAATTCGGTACATGAAAAATTAGTCGCATACTGGCGCACTTTACGCAAATATTTGCATCGCGGCGAAGTCGTTTTTACATGCGTGAAGGATTCGCTTGAAGACACCACGACCACTGAATATATGCGAGATACTGCCGTTCAAGCAGGATTGACAACTCGATTTGAATTTTTGGAAGATTTAGGTTGGGATGAAGTGGCACATTATTTTGTGAACTCGGACGACGAACCCATTAAAAATATTTTCAAGTTATATCCTTGGGAATGGTTGTTGCATGACGAATTTGGCAAACATTTGATGGAAGATCGCATTAAAGCGCATTGGATAGAGCCAAGTTGGAAGATGATTTTGAGCAATAAAGCCATTTTAGCCGTTTTGTGGGAATTATTCCCACATTGTCCGTATCTTCTGCCGACTTATTTCGATAGTGTAGATTTGAACAGTTACGTTCGCAAACCGTTATTGAGTCGGGAAGGCGCGAATATTCAAGTCGTGAAAAACAATCAATTTTTGATGGAAACGGAAGGTGAATATGGGGAAGAAGGTTATATTTATCAAGAATTGTGTGAATTACCTACTTTTGATGGCAATCATGTATTAGTTGGGTCATGGGTAATCGGACAAGAGCCTGCTGGAATTGGTTTACGTGAATCGGATTCGATGATTACAGATAATGGAAGTCGTTTTTTACCACATTTAATCGCCTAAAACGCAATTTTTGTCCCGAATTCCACTCATTTTCACAAAAAAATCCTATAAATTCAAGTGAATTAGTGTAATTTGTGGCAAAATTTTAAAAATTATTAACGGAGTATGGATTTTAAAAATTTTAAACCCAAATCTTTTTGGGAACGCCCAGAAGGGGTCACGGGCTTGATATTTTTATCAGCAATCTTGATAGGTGGCGGTTTTTTGTTTGCCAAATACCTGCCTATTCTAGTGCATCTGGCACAAAACACCCTGTATTTAGCAGGAATGTTAGCAGCATTAGCGGCAATCGTTTATATGGTGCTCGACCCGAAAATGCGTAATTTGATGTTTTATATGTACAAAAGCGTCATGCGATGGGTCACAGGCTTATTTGTGCAGATTGACCCTGTTGGCATTTTGAAATCTTATACGGAGCATTTAGAAGCCAGTATTGTTAAAATGTCGAAACAAGTGGGACAATTGCGCGGGCAAATGCACAAATTGAAAGAAATCATCGTCAATAATCAAAAAGAAGTACAAAGTAATATCCATTTGGCGAGCAAAGCCAAAGAAGGTGGCAATAATGCTCAAATGATTTTACAAACGCGCAAAGCAGGTCGTTTACAAGATAGTAATGTTCGTTTAGAAGATTTATACAAAAAAATGGAAGTTTTGTACCGAGTTTTGACCAAAATGCAAGATAATTCGACAATTCTCGTAGAAGACATCAAAGATCAAGTTCGCGTGAAAGAGGTTGAACAAAAAGCAATTCAAGCGAGTCACTCAGCGATGCAAGCGGCGATGAATATTTTGAACGGCGACCCTGATAAAAAAATGATATTTGATATGGCAATGGAAGCGGTTGCAAATGATGTGAGTACGAAAGTGGGCGAAATGGAACGTTTCATGGAAGTCAGTAACAAATTCATGCAATCTATTGACCTGCAAAACGGTGTTTTCGAGGAAGAAGGCATGGCAATGTTGGAAAAATGGGAGCAAGAAGGTACTTCATTGTTGCTCGGCAGCGAGAAAAATGTGTTAATCAACAAGCAAGATACATTGGATTTAACGCCGCCTGCGGAAAAAGAAAAACCGATTGTGCGGGATGATACCCATCGAAATCAATATGATGATTTTTTTAATTAGTGCCTTATCAATGACGAATTTACAAAATATTGAAAATCAATATTTTGTAAATTCGTCATTGATAAGGCATCGTTCATCATTGCCTTATCAAAATTTTTTTTTCAAATATTTTAAAAAAAATATGATTTTTTTTTGGAGGTATCGGAAAAAGTCGTATCTTTGTTTTGAATTTTTAAAAAGTGAAATAATTGGGTTGCGTTCTCCATTAAAAAATGGAGAACGCATTTTTTTTTGCCTTATTTTAGCAAATAAAAGAGCGATTTGGCTCGAATTTTCACAAAAAACCAACGCTACAAAACGTTTTTGAGGTTTGATTGTTTTGAAACGCTTATCTTTGTCTTTTTCACGTAAAAAACAGAATTATTATGGCTGGCTATTCATCCTTTTCACTTAAAATGGTCAAAAATAAATTTGGCTTACTTGAGAAAAAAGTCAATTTGTTTGAAAAGACACTTTCGGCTGCACCAACCCCCTTGCTGACACAAACCTTAGCAAGAGGTCAGCGCAGAATTGCACTGAATGTTGAAAAAAGTCGTTCTGAATTTTTAGTTGCGCCTGTCATGTTGGAAGTTGCCGAAATTTATGCCGATAAAATAGGCGTTCTTTCGGGCGAAAATTTAGATGCCGATAAAAGTCAAAATTTGAATGGTGAATGTGATTTTATCATTCTCGGCGTTCCTGAATCTTCGACCGTTGAAATGCCATTACTTTGTTTGGTTGAAACCGAAAGTACCAATATAATGACTGGTTTGGGGCAATGTACGGCTCAAATGCTGGGTGCGCGCCTACTGAATGAACGAGAAAACACGCCGCAATCTTGTATTTATGGCTGTGTAACAACGGGTTATGAATGGGTATTTTTGAAATTAGAAAACCAATTGATTTATATAGATGTGGTGCATTATCCGATTGATGCGCTGCCAAAAATTTTGGGCATTTTTAAAGCCATTATCGAAAAGTAAACGCATTTTTGCACCGAATTACACGCATTTTCACTAAAATTCTTACTGAAAATGCGTGCAACTCGGTGCAAAAAAGCGTGCTCATTTTAAAATTTGACCCAATTGTTTATAAAACCATTTTGTTTGAACCAATTGCTCTTTCATATTGCGTTTATCCACCTTGTATTGATGCACAAGATGCCCACAATAATCTTTAAAACTAAAATAGGGAAAAAAAGTCTCAAAATCATTGCTTTGTAACGATTTTGTAATCACCGAAATATCCTTATCAGCAGCTATCCCACCATCTCGAAACTCTTCGTAACTTTTGCGCGATTCCGAAATTTTAGTCACTAAATTATTGAAATGATTATTTTTCAATGCCAAAATCTCTTTTTTATATTGTTTTTTGTCAAAATCTTTGCCCAATACTTCCAACAAATTATCAGGATGATACAAATAATTTTCAAAACAATAATACCACAAAATTTTATAATGAGAAAATTTTAAAAACAATTTCTGTCGTTCGTTATCTGTCAAAAAATCTCTATCCCGCAACCCGATTAAGGTTTTATCGCGTTTCACCTTGATAAAAACCGCATTTGAATTTTGTACATCCGTAAACACCACTTCTTTTAACCCTGTCAAACTGTACCACTCATAATTTTTATTTTCGCATAAAACGACTTTTCGATTGCCTAAGAGTTTCGCCATAGACGCTCTGGGAACGGCTATTTCAAAAATAGCGTCCTCCTGCATTTGCGAAGGCACAATCACTTGTGATTGATCAAAATCAAGATTATCTAAATCTATAATTGCCGCATTATCAGCATCTTTGGCATATTCAATGAAGCCTAAAGCATGTGTTGCCGTCCATAATTGACTATTCGGCGGAATCCAATTTTCGGTAATTTCTTTCAAAAGCGTGTATTGCAAACTCGTATTCAAATGCACATCCATTTCATCTATATAATAAATTGCATTTTGAAAATAAGGGCTTCGTACGACAAAGTTCAGTAACAAAATAACCACTTGTTTTTCGCCGTGGCTCAATAGATTATAGGGAATCAGCGCGTTCCCTTTTGAAAAAATCAATTGTGGCGGCTCATTCACGCCACTACCCGCGTCCTCATAATTTGCAATACGAATACTTGTTTGTTTATCAGCACCAAAAATGCGCGCTAAAGATTGATTAATGGGGTCAATAAATTTTTGTGCAATTTTAGTTAAGTCAACGGATGTCGCTCCCGAAAAAAGCGGGTCACGCAACGCTTTACTAATATCTCGGGTAAATTTTTTAACATCGGTTTGAAAACGAGTATCAAATTCGATGAAATAATCGGGCCCGTCCGCATTATTCGTGAATATTGCTTCTTCAAAAAAGACATTTTTAAGCGTTGGCACAATACGGACACTCGGTCGTCCAAAAAAAACGGGTGAAGCAGGCAATAACGTCCTTATTATCGTGCCATCCGCCGCCATTTTCTTTTGAAATTGAAAATCGGAACCATTTATAGCAATGGAAATTGGTTGTTGTTTCTCTTTTCTATAATAAACATCGTGTTGGAATTGTTTTTCAGCAGTCGCGGGCACGGCTGCGATCAGCCATTGAAACGCATCAAAAATACACGATTTACCGCTTCCATTTGCCCCGATTAATAATACTAATTTAGCATCTGAAGCTATATTTTCAATCTGTAAATCCTTGAAACGTTTGAAGTTTTGTAAATGAAAGGTTTGTATTTTCATTGTATGCAAATTTAAAAGGTTCGATAATTTTTTTTGCCCCGAGTTGCACAAATTTTCACTAAAATTCTTAGTGAAAATTTGTGTAATTCGGGGCAGAAAAGTTATTTAAAACGAATCGCCTTCAAAGGTGATATTTTCGTTACTAAAAACGTCGGCAATACCAAAAAAAGCAATGTTATCATAAAAGTCCCAATATTCACCATTGTAATCAATGGAAAATCAAAATGCACGGGCGCAACCGATAGATAATAGTCTGATTCTGAAAGTTTTATAAATTTATATTTGTCTTGCAAGAAGCATAAGCCTAAACCTATAAAATTACCAATCAACAAGCCAATCCCTACAATCATCGCCCCATAATACAAAAAAATGCGTTGAATATCGCCATCATTACTGCCTAATGCTTTCAGCGTACCAATCATATTGGTACGTTCCAAAATCAAAATCAATAACGCTGTCACCATATTCAAAATACCAACCACTAACATTAATCCTAATATAATCGCTTCATTCACATCTTGCAAATCAAGCCATTGGAAAATGGCAGGTTGCTCTTGTTTAATCGTCATCGTGTATAACTCATTGGAAATCAATTCTTGAGCGATGTAATCATTCATATTGCTCAAATCAGATAAACTTTCTGTAAACACTTCAAAGCCAGCAACTTGATTAGGCTTCCATCCCAATAAATCTTGCACTTGCCGAATGTCCACTAATGCAAATTGTTTATCATATTCCTCTAAACCCGTTTTATAAATGCCCGAAACTTGAAAAACACGTTGTTGCTGTTGATTGTCTTTCACAAAGTGAATGATAAATTTATTATTCACTTTGAGTCTCAAACGGTTGGCAGTAGATTGAGAAATGAGTATATCTCGACTCAATTCAGTATCATTAGAAGGCGTTATAACGCTGCCACTATCCAAATTATGTTTTATAAAATTCCAATTATAATCCCGTCCAACGCCTTTTAAAACAATTCCTTCAAAATTATCTTTGGTTTTAATAATACCCGCCTTCGTCGCATAAGACTGTGCATGCAAAATGCCTCCTTTCGTGGACAATTGTTGACCCGTTTTTCGATGCACAAATTGGACGGCTTTAACCGCTTTCAAACTATCTAAAAAGGATGGATTTAATTCAATGGGTGTTGGTTCAAAAGTGCGATTCACTGCGATGCTCGTAATATGAATATGCCCCCAAAAACCAAACATTTTGGCAGAAATTTCACTTTTAAATCCTTTTATCAGACAAACCGCAATAATCATCACAGCAACACTCACGGCAACGGCTGCTGTTGCAATTCGAATAATCAAGCGAGCAAAAGCGGCTTGCCCCGCAGCAACCACTCGTTTTGCTATAAAAAAAGAAAGATTCATAGAGTCAATTTTGGATGAATGATGAATGATGAATGATGAATTTTATAATTCATTGATTATCATTCCGTTGAATAAAATAAACGATTCCCTAATTTATAAGTAATGAAGCAAAAATAAACAACTGCTTATAAATATTTCTATTCGCTTAGTGCCTGACAAAAATTAGTTAAAATATTCATCATTACTTATTTGCACATTTACATATAAGTCAAATTAAAATTTCACTTTTTAAAAAAAAAGTGAAATTAAATTTGCATTTCTTGAAACAATAGCATATCTTTGTTTTATCATTTTTAATAAATTAAAAATTAAACAAAAATCTATCACTAACCACATTTGTTCATCCTCTAAAAACTTGGAAAAGCATGGCAAGTACAGTAGCAAATATTTTGCGGAAACACCATAAAAACATTATTTCGGGTCCGCCAACTTTGTCCGTCATCGAAGCCTTGAAGATCATGAACGACCGAAATATTGGTTCATTGGTCATCATAGATGGCGATTATTACAAAGGCATTTTTACAGAACGCGATTATGCCCGCAAAGTCGCCTTGAAAGGTCGGCGTTCGGTTGACACCACGGTTGCAGAAGTGATGTCGGTTGATTTGCCTCGTGTCAGTCCGCGAGACCGCATTGAACATTGTATGAAATTGATGTCGGATAAAAATGTGCGGTATTTGCCTGTTATGGAGCATCATCGTTTGGTGGGTATTATTTCCATTTTGGACTTGATTGAAGAAACCGTTTCGGTTCAACATGAAACCATTACGCACTTACGCGATTACATGCAAGGCGGTTACGCTTAATAGATTTCGGAATGTATATTTTCATAAAACATTAATTATCAATACATTATGAAAATATACATTCCGAAATCTGAAATCACTTTGATAGTATATCAAGGTAATTTGCAATGTGTAAATGATTTTCTTCTTGCATCGCCAAGTTTAAACCATATTTCAGAGCGATTTCCGCGACATCTTTGGCTTGCAGGCTGCCTGCGAGGTGTAATTGTCGTGACAAATCTAATAAAAATGGCTTATGCGCTTCCAATAACGCACGGGTTTCAACCACCATATTTTGAACCATTTCCTCAACTGCCTTGTCGGTCACGAAGACATCCATTGGCGCAGTGGGGTTGTTGGAATAATAGGCTTGATATTTTTCAACAAATCCATACTTGCGAATGTAATCCATCGTCAGGTTTGACACTTCCCAACGGTCGTTGTGTCTGCCAATCGTTGCGTGTGCCTCGCCAAAAACAAGGTCTTCTGCCAAACCGCCCGCCAAATAAATTTTGATTTTATCCAGCATCGTTTGTTTGGTTTGGTGGATTTGGTGTGGGAACGTGAAACCGCCCACATAATTAGAAGCCACTTTCGATTTCAATTGCAACGGAGCCAAACCCAATAACACACCATACACAACGGCATGACCCGCCTCATGTACCGAAACATTCGCTACAACATCATCAATATTGGCTTGTCGAATTTTATCCACGCGCCCCACGTAAGGAATATCAACTGTTTTGCCATTCCCAAGTTTCGCAACAATTTTTTTACCTCCAAAATCGTAATCAATCGTAATTTTATGTTGACCAGCCATCAATGATTCAAATAAAATTTTGGCAAGATTCGTTTCCAAAATATCAATCACCGAGCTAAAAACAGGTCGAACGCCTTGTACAGGGAACACACCATTTTGATAAATCAACTCATTCATGTGATGATCCACACTCAATTGCACATCAAACAAATCTTTATTTTTGCGCACCACTTTATCCACTTCCCACTGAATCAAAACTTCAAAATCTCTACGGCGTAAAGACTTGTAAATCAAATGAATA
>JBEEMZ010000040.1:0-25521 GCA_041192405.1 Bacteroidota bacterium
AGAATGGTTTAAAACGCACTAAAAAAGTGTAATTGTTGTTTATGAGTACGAAGGTTTTTTACAAACGTTTACTAACTTTTTTAAAATAATTTTTTGAGATGGATTTAATGAAAATGTTGCAAGGGCAACTTACAGAACAAGTCATCGGACAATTGAGTGCGCAACACGAACTACCTAAACAACAAACGGGTGCAGCGGCGAATGCAATTATGTCTGTCTTGATGGGCGGTTTGGCGAAAAATGCTGCTACACCACAAGGTGCGGCTGCTTTGAATAAAGCCCTTGATAAACATCATGATGGAGGTGTTTTAGACAATATTATGGGGCTTTTGGGCGGCGGTGCCAAAGAAAATCCTGCGCCTCCTGCTATGGGTTTTGATGCAGGTGGACTTTTAGGTGGTCTTTTAGGCGGCGGCGGTGCGGGCAATATTTTGGGTAGCATTTTGGGGGGCGGCAGCGCGGCTCCTGCAAAAGCAACAGATGGCGCAGGTATTTTGGGACACATTCTGGGTGCGCAACAAGATGGAACGATTGCTAAAATCGCTGGGATGCTGGGCATGGATCAAGGTAAGATTTTGGCGATGATGATGCAATTGGCTCCGATGGTAATGGGCGTTTTAGGACAACAAAAACAAGCGCAAGGTCTTGGCGCAAGTGCGTTGTCTGCTGTTTTGGCAAACAGTGTTTCGGGTGCGGCACAAGCGGGCAAAAATCCATTTATGAGTATAGCAACTTCCATGTTGGATAAAAATGGTGATGGAAATGTTACAGATGATTTGATGAATATGGGCAAAGATTTCTTAGGCGGCATGTTCAAAAAGAAATAACAGTTTGGTTATGAATGATTTACATTAAAACAAAATTGCGCACATGTAATAATGGGCGCAATTTTCATTTGCAAAATCCAGTATGTGAAAAATTAGAATTGGGTTGATAGATGTACGGATTATACGGATTTTCACGAGATTTTTACAGATGTTTGAGGTTCGAAATCCGTAAAAATCTTGTGAAAATCCGTATAATCCGTATCTCCATTAACCCAATTCTAATTTTTGACCCGATTCAGTTTCGTTTACAATGAAAAAATAATCCAAATGGTATTAATAATAGGGTTAATAATACTGCCATTTTTGCTATCAAATCGCCGTATTTGGCGTAAAAAGTCAATGCTGAATTGGGGCGAACGATTCCTTTTATCGCGCCCCCTTGTCCGTAAGTCGTTTGTTGGAACATATCACCGCGCTGATTAATGAAACAAGATTGCCCCATATTTGCCGAACGCACCACATCTCGCCGCAATTCGATTGCCCGAAGTCGCGCAAATGCGGCATGTTGTCGAAATCCAGGACTATCATCCCACCAACCATCATTCGTCACGACAAACAATATTTGTGCGCCGCGCCGCACATATTCAGAACAATATTCGCCAAAAATAGATTCGTAACAAATAATCGGTGCTATACCAAGCGTGTGTTCTTTGTTAAAAAATACAGAACGATGTTTTTGCATGCCCAAACCTTCCACTGTTCCATCCAATTTTTGAAAAATTGGTGCTAAAAAAAACAAAAATTGATTATACGGCAATAATTCCGCCCCTGGAACCAATTTGCTTTTAATCGCAAGCGGCATCGAATCTTCATTTGCAACAATTTGAGTAGCAGCATTATACGCTTCGTAAAAAATCGTATCTGAAAAGGTTTTATACTTGCGCGTAGCGCGAGAATGCGGCTCACCTTTTTTCAAAACTTTTATAGCATCAATGCCTGTTACCAAATGTAATTTTGGATATTGATTGACATACGATTTTAAATACTGAACTACAAATTGTTCTTTCCAAGTATCCATTTTTCCAAATTTAAAACTCGTTTCTGGAAATAGTAAATAATCGGTTGTCGAATCCACTTGTGTGGAGGCAAATCGCAAAAAGGCACGCACTTGTTCATCTTGCGGCATATTGAATTTTTCAGAAAACGGTTCAAAATTTGGATGCACCGAAACGACATGCACCCATTTTTGTTTTGGATTTAAATCATAAGCAAAATATCGTATTCCAGAAATCATTATTGGTAGAATAATCCATAATAGTTTGAAATATAATTGTGGTCGTTTAATATTTTTATGATTTGCATAAATCTCAAATATTAAAATATTCGATACCAAAATCCATAAACTGCCGCCAAAAATGCCTGTGTATTCGTACCATTGCACCCACATCGGATATTGCGCAAATGCGTTGCCCAAATTCAACCACGACCATGATAATTCCCAATTCAAATGCAAGTATTCAAATGACATCCAATAACTTATAAATGTCAAATATTTTAATATCTTTTTAGCAGCTGGTTGCAAAAATGAACTTTTTTGTAAAACCACATCCGTTTTGCAAAAAGCCCAGAAAACAGTTGCCATAAACAATGCATTCAAATGATTCGCCAATAAACCACCAATAAATCCTGCATTCGGAACCCACCATGTCGCGCCCACATTCCAAATCACAAATGCATTTAATGCATATTTGAAAATGCCTTGTTTTGAATTTTCGGACGTAATCCATTCATTTTCAATGATTAACAAAGGAAAAAATCCTGCAAATAGGAATGGAGTCAAGGGCGAAGGCGGGAAACCAATCGCCAAAAATACGCCTGCTATTGTGGAATAAAGCAGCCATTTTGAATTATATCGTTTTTCAAAAAGCAATACAAAGATTGCCCAAAACGACGCAGACCATGCAAATACCCACCAGCCCCAAAGCGGTAATTGCCACATTTTGTAGGAACTCAGCGCGAAAAGGACGCTGAAAAAGATTAAAAAGGCTTGTTTTATTTTAGGATTCATAGAAATTTTTTTTGAATGGGCAAAAATAATATTTTGACACGAATTACCCCGAATTATCATGAATTTTGAAATATCCAAAATCGTGATAATTCGGGTCAAAATGGTCAACACATTGTGGAAAAAAAAATATAAAAAAAATGAAAAAAAATTGCTTTTCTGCAAACTATTTCCTATTGTCAAACGTTCTCTTATGGTATGTAGCGAATATTCGCTAAAATAAAATTTTATAAATCATTCATTTTCAATACAATGAGCGAAGTAACCAATCAAAGTGTTCTAAAAGGTGGTGCATTTATCATTCAAGATAGCGTTGCTGCCGAAACTTTCATTCCTGAACAATTAACCGAAGACCAATTGATGGTCAAGCAAACGGTATTGGATTTCGTCAAAAGCGAAATTGACCCGATTCGCAGTGACCTCGAAAAACAAAAAGGCAATCATAATGTTGCCCTGCTCGAAAAAATGGGCGAATTGGGCTTACTCGGTACGCATATTCCTGAAGAATACGGCGGTTCGGGCATGGATACAAATACGAATACCTTGATTTGCGACGCGCTCGGGCCTGCGGGTGGTTTTACGGTTTCTTTCGCCGTGCAGACGGGTATTGGGATGTTGCCGATTTTATATTATGGCACGGAGGCGCAAAAACAGCAATATTTGCCTGCATTGGTCGCGGGTACATTGAAAGCGTGTTACTGTTTGACAGAACCTGGTTCGGGTTCAGACGCGCTTGCGGCGAAAACACGGGCGGATTTGACCGAAGATGGCAAACATTATGTGTTGAATGGTCAAAAAATGTGGATTTCAAGTGCGGCTTTTGCGGATATTTTCATCGTTTTTGCTAAAATTGGTGGAACGAAATTTACAGGTTTTATCGTGCCGCGTGGTGCTGAAGGGTTGACTTTGGGCGCGGAAGAAGATAAATTAGGGATTAAAAGCTCGCCTACACGTCAAGTTTTCTTTGAAAACGTAAAAATTCCTGCTGAAAATGTGTTGGGAGAAATTGGAAAAGGACATTTAATTGCCTTCAATGTGTTGAATATTGGACGATTCAAATTAGGTGCCTTGTGCTTGGGCGGGTCGAAACAAGTCGCAGATATGGCGGTCAAACATGCGGTTGAAAGACAACAATTCAAACAACCGATTGCGAATTTTGGAGCGATTCAGTTCAAATTAGCGGAAATGGCTATACGTAACTTTGCCGCAGAATCTTCACAATACCGTGTGTCTCAATTGATTCAAGATAGAATTGCGGTGTTGATAGCGCGTGGAAAGAGTTATGCGGATGCGACGTTGGATGCAGCCGAAGAATATGCGATTGAGTGTTCGATTTTGAAAGTGGCGGGTTCTGAAGCGTTGGATTATGTGGTGGATGAGAATTTGCAAGTGCATGGCGGGTTGGGTTATTCGGAAGAATACGCGGCGGCGCGGGCGTACCGCGATAGTCGCATTAATCGGATTTATGAAGGGACGAATGAAATCAATCGCTTGTTGACGGTAGATATGTTGTTGAAAAAGGCGATGAAAGGGCAACTTGATATTGTTACGCCCGCTTGGGCGGTGCAAAAAGAGTTGACTTCGATGCCTTCGATGGCGCGCCCGACGGGTTTGTACGGCGAGGAGAAAGCAGCATTGAAAGATTTCAAAAAAATTATTTTGATGGTTGCGGGCGGGGCGGTCAAATTGCAGCTAGATGGCAAAATTAATTTGCAAAATGAACAAGAGATTTTAATGAACGTCGCGGATATGATGATTGAAACTTTTAATATGGAATCTACTTTGTTGCGAGTTGAAAAGTTGCGTTTGATGGAAAAAGAGTTGGGACAAGAAGTGTATGACGCGATTTTGAAAGTGGTTTTTGCAGATGGCACGGCAAAAATGCATAAATTTGCAACTGATGCGCTTTCAAGTTTTGCAGAAGGGGACTTATTGAGAACGTTTTTGATGGGTTTGAAGCGGTTTACTAAATATCCTGCGGTGAATGTCAAAGCAATGCGCCGTCAAATTGCGAGCGCGATGATTGAACGAAAAGCATATTGCTTTTAATATATGAATAATGACTTTGTAGTGTAAATGAATGTACACTACAAAGTCATTAAAGTTATAATATGTTTTTTCGCAGATTTTCGCCCACCTACACGCGCACCCGCCATGGATTGCACATAGGGATTCGACTCGGAGGCTGCAAATCCACTCCGCTTTCCAACTTGAACGCTACGACAATAATTCAAATCTGCAAGCATTGTTTGTTGCTCCATCGCCAACGAATTGAAATGGTTTCGATACAAGGCAGGCGCGTTACACCGATTGGTGCAACGCGCCTGTTTTTATGAACAATATTTTTAAATTAAAAATTAAAATTTTGAACCCATAGATTCAAAAAGTTTTAAATTGTAAACAATTAATTTTCAATAATTTGCTTTGATTTTGAGTGAACGAATGATTGTTTGAAACGATTAAACAATTTAGTTAAACTAAACATTTAAATAAGCCATCAAAGAATCATAATGTTCTTGCAACGTTTCGATATACTCTTCCTCGGTGAACGATGCAACGACATTGAAGCGATACCGCTCAAACGCATTCAAAATACCTCGAATATCAGGGCGACCAATCTTGATTGTTACCTGCATTTCGTTGGAATCAGGAATGCTTCTGATGAAAGAATTTAAAATAATTCCGCCTTCAGATTCTACAATGCGCGCAATTTGAGACAAAGAGTAGTGAAATCGGTTCACTTCCAACACGACAATACTGCCTGGTTCGGACAAAGACGCGCTTTCAGCGAAGTATTTCAACAAATCGTTTAACGTAATCACGCCTACAAATTTGCCACTTTTTTGACCCACAACTGGAATCACGGTCAATTTGTGGACATTCATTTGTCGCATAATCTCATAAACATGGTCGCGTTCCCGTACAAACGGGCAAACAACCGCCAAGCGATACGAGGTGAACGGCAATTCTGGATCATGCTCCAAAACGATGTCCTCAGAAATCAATCCAAGTAATTCATCTTGCTGAATAATCGGCAAATGCCGTACACAATATTCCCCCATAATCGCCATTGCATCGTCACCTGTGTGACTCAAATGGAGTGAAGGAATTTCGGTCGAAATCAATTCTTTGGCAATCATAGTGTGTCCTTACATTGTTTTGGTTAGCAAATAACGGTTCCTACATCAATTATACAATTCCGTTTTTCCCGCGCTGTTATATAATGCCTCGAATGTTACCTCCGTAATTTGTCACAATTTGGGCAGTATTTTTGAATTCTCCAAATTTATATTGTTATTTTTTTCATAAAATTTTATTAAAATATTTTTATTGGAAAATCAACTTATACCCATATTATATTTTTATTAATAACCTTTTTACAAAATGTAATTTGAGTATTTGACGCATCTTACAAAATAAGTCACAAGTTAATGAATTGTTAACGAATTGCGTTTTTTAAGTATAACGGTAAATTAAATTAACTATTTCTCGTTTTATAAACAATGAACTTTATTAACTATCTGCCTGCCAAAAGTAAATTAAGTTAATGACTTGATTTGCAGCGAAAACAATACCAGTTTTAAAAACTGCCATTTTGTCTGCAAATTTTGACACAAATTTAACATTTATTCCAATAATTAAACAATTTTTGTTTTAATTTTAATCTTTTTTGTTTTTAATAAAAACTTGTTCCATCAACCCAATTCTAATGTTATCATATACTAAAATTTTTCTATTTCAATAGTTAATCTACTTATCAGGTAATACAAACGCTTGTATATTCGTCGTCCCAATCGGGAAAATGTTTTCAAATCGAATTTTGGCAAAACCTTGATTGCCCCATGACTCGCCCATACTATTCACTATCTCAACCGCATCGGTCGTCATATCGTAGCCAATCACGCAAACCGCATGACAATTTGGCTTATGATTCAAATCCAAATTCCCCAAAACCCAATAAAAATTGTTTTCAACTGTCGGTTTTTGCTTCACGGTATTCAAATTCAAAATTAAAATAACAGGTTGATAATTCGTCAATGCCGCCCGCATCGTTTCAACACTATTAATTTTTTTTAATGTATCAACCCTTGATAATGAATTAGGTACACCTTCACAATAAGGCGATGTTTGAGAAATACTTGGCACCGCATGCGTTGTTGCAATCGTATAAGCTTCAAAAGGAGTCATGCCTTTATTGCATTTACCCGTTTTTTCGCAAATAAAATGGGGCGAATAAGGTTCAAAAGGTTGATATTGAATGCTCATCGCGTAATAAACGACTGACCACGCACAACATGAATTACAATTTTCTTGATTGCCAACAGGGGGGCAGCGTTTGCGCAACGAAAACTTATTATCAATCATCCTTCCGCGAATCGTCGAATCCACCACATAAAGCGGCAAACTATCATAATCCATCAAGGGCAAACAACCTTGAGCTGTCGCAATGACTGGTAAAAGATATAGAAGTAATTGAAATACAGCATGTTTCATATTATAAAAAATTGGTTATTTTCATTTGTTTATATTTGAATTAGGAACGAAGGCATTGGGGGCATTTCGGTTGTCATTCCGTAGGAAACGCAAAAGTTTCCTACAGAATGGCAAAAAATTACTCTCTCACAAGACCACGAATTTTACGCGTCGTCCCTATTTTTTGAATACGTTGCGATAATTGATTCGCTTCATTGATTTCTATTAATGTGTAATACGCTATTACGACGGCAGTTATAGCCAAACTTAGAAAAAAGAATATAATAAACGCGCCTGTTCCGACACTCAACCACATCGCAATTTTATTTTTGAGCGTTACAGCAAGATTCAAATTCCATCCAATAATATCGTAATACGTCCACAAAATAATGGAATTTAAAAATGTAAAAACCATACCGCCAAAAGCCGCTAACATGATTTGCACGGGGATTACTAAACCCATTCTTCCAAAAAATTGTGAAAATCCGCGCTGAAAACCTGAAAATAGGTTTATATTTTCCCGATAAATCGAATATTGACACAATCCAAATAGCGGTAATCCAAAGCCCATGATTACAAAAACGATGAAACCGTGTTGCGCATTTAATAAACTTATCATTAAATTGATTATAAATATTTGAATTATACTTATAATATTTTGTGATAATGTTTTAAGCTCAACGTGTGGTTCTCCCTGTAAAATTGCCCTAAAAATAGTGGTTGTCAAAATGGTGTAAAGGATTGCATTGATGACAGGTAATGAATAAGCGGCTTTAGGCAATTGAAAAAATTGGAGCAAAACATCCCATTGTGCGAAGATGCGAATCCAAATTAATTGTCCTGTCTCGGTATTGAACAGGGTATTGGCTATTTTAGCATTTACCGCGAACATTAAAATACAAAATAATATACTGCAAAATGCGCTTATTTTGAAATATAAAGCAAGATTTTTTTGAAAAAACATAAAAGTATCTCCAAAAACTTGCCCTGTGTTTCTAATTTGACTGTAATCCAATAAGTGCGTCACATCGGGTGTCATCGGCGCATCTTCCAATGGTTGTGCAAAACCTTTGTGCGCTTTGTAGCGTGGATACCAACCGTAATAAAACAAAATACTGGCAAAACAACTTAGTATGAACAATCCACGAGCAAGGTCATTTAATTGTGTATAACGCGTTATAAAGCCTTCTATAATAGCGGCAAAAATGAGCATAATAGTTACACCAACCATAATCGTAATCCCACGTTTTGACGCTCGTTTAAATGATTGAAATCTTGTATAAGTGCCAGGAAATAGCCAACCTTTGCCCATCGTAATGCCCGCCGCCGTTCCAATGATAATTGCCGAAATTTCCAACGCGCCATGCATCCAAACGGTCAATTGTGCTTCTTTCCAATGTCCCATTTGTCGGAACATCTCGAAAAAGGCTCCAAGTCGAACGCCTTCGTACATCATATACGCCGCCGAACCGATGCCTGTGAAAATACCCATAATAAAATATCTTAATGTGACAAAGATATTATTAATCATGATATAACCCGCCATATCGAAATTCGGCGACGTTTTATAGACTTTCATCGGGTCATTCGACTTCGCGTTTTCAATAGACATGCGAACATAGTCCTCTCCAAGTACGATTTTTGGGAATTCGGTGTCCATATAACTCGAAAATGCGCCAATCATCCATGCGATTAGGAATAAAACGACGCTAATCGTGAAATCGCGGCGTGATTCATAAACAACTTGTGGTAATTCTTCCAACAACAAGTATTTTAATCGCTTCAACGGCGAACGGCGACGTTGATACAGCTGCGTAAAAACATTTTGTGCCAAACCATTGAGGTAAGCGCGTACTTTTCGAGATGGGTAAAATGTCTGTGCATGCGCCAAATCATCCGTCACTTGCACGAACATATCGTGCAAGCGGTCTGCTTCAGGCGATGTTTCGGCGAGAATTTCTTCAAATTCCGACCATTTTTGTTCATTTTGACGAATAAATTGGGTTTCTCGCATTTATAATCATGAATGATGAATGATGAATTTTTTTGAATGATAAAATGATGAATAATAAATGTTGTTATTCAAAAATAATTGATAATGAATAAATTACAAAATTTATTATTCATTATTTATTATTTATCATTCATCATTCATCATTCATCATTAAATTTAACATTTCAAATGAAATTTTTACAGCAAAACAATCTACCTTTGTCCTCCAATTAATTATCAGTTCGACAATGGAAAACATCTTGCAAAAAAATGTTTTAAAACCGAGTGCTATCCTGCTTTTGGCGGATGGAACGGTGTATCACGGCACGGCAGCAGGCAAAATCGGCACTGCCACGGGCGAAATCTGTTTCAATACAGGTATGACGGGCTATCAAGAAATTTTTACCGACCCGTCGTATTATGGTCAGGTGATGGTTGCGACCGTCGCACATATTGGCAATTATGGGATTCGACATGCCGAATCTGAGTCCAAAGGTATTCAAATTGCGGGATTTATTTGCAAAAATTTTAACATCACGCCTTCGCGAACGCGTGCAGACCAAAATATCCAAGCGTATTTTGAAGATAATCAATTAGTTGCGATTTGCGATGTGGATACACGTGCGATTGTGCGCCACATTCGAGACAAAGGTGCGATGAATTGTATTATTTCTTCCGAAATTTTTGACTTGGACGCGTTGAAAAAACGGTTAGCGCTCGTGCCTGATATGTCAGGTTTGGAACTTTCCTCGAAGGTGACGACGGATAAACCTTATTTTATGGGCAATCCGAATGCGAAATTCAAAATTGCGGTTTATGATTATGGTGTGAAAAAGAGCATTTTGACAAATTTCACAAATCGAGATGGTTATGTGCAAGTTTTTCCTGCCAAAACGCCTTTTGCAAAAGTCAAAGCGTGGAATCCTGATGGTTATTTTTTGTCAAATGGGCCTGGAGACCCGTCGGCAATGGGCTACGCCGTCGAAACGGTGAAGGAAATGCTGAAAACGGATACGCCTGTTTTTGGGATTTGTTTGGGACATCAGTTGTTGGCGTTGGCGGTAGGTGTACCGACGTATAAGATGCATAATGGGCATCGCGGCATTAACCACCCGATTTTGAACTTGCAAACAGGGCGCGGCGAGATTACAAGTCAGAATCATGGGTTTGGCGTGGATCCGAAAACGATTCTCGAAATGGCTGATTCTATTGAGATTACACATAGAAATTTAAATGATGACACCATTGAGGGCATTCGCTTGAAAAATAAAAAAGCGTTTTCGGTACAATATCATCCCGAAGCATCCCCTGGGCCACATGATGCGCGGTATTTGTTTGATTCGTTTTTGAAAATGATGGAAAAAGTAGTTGTTGAAATTGCAAATACATAGTGTTCATCATGGATAAAATTGGGTTAATGAAAGGACGGATTACATAGATTTTCACAAGATTGATACGGATTTTAAATGGTAAACATCCATATCAATCTTGTGAAAATCCGTGCAATCCGTCCTTCCATTAACCCCATTTTTTTATGGTACGGTACCCTAAATACAGCATTTTATTAAAAAAAAACAATTATACAATATTTTCAACAAATGATATTGTAATTTTACAACATGCTTTAAAGTCAAATAGTTAATTATGTTAACGATATGTTAAACACTCTTTTTATCGCGTCCTAATGATAAAAAACAAATTTTTAGTAACTAAATTTGTTCATTCAATCATTGACATTATAATATATGACAAACTCTGGAAGGCACACCACCATCAAAATTTTAGTTGTCGAACGCGACGCAACACGGTTTAAAATTTTACAAAAATCAGTAAAGCCCTTCGCTTCTGCTGCACAACAGGCAACCGATTATATTGATGCGTTATATCACATAAAACATTTCAATTATGACGCAGTAATATGTCCGTTAGTTTTGCCTCAAATGGACGGATTTGAATTGATGGAGCGCGCTTTGCAACTCACGCCCGAAACTCGATTTGTTATTTTGTTGAGTGGCGACGAAAACGAAGCGATTTGTAATGAAGCGAAAGCATTAGGCGCATTTGCGTGCATTGCTCGTGACGAATCGCGTAAACTTTCTTTCGCATTGCAGCAATTAATTGACGAGTACGAATCGTATGCGGGGTCGGATAGCGAAGAACCTGCGACAGGCGCGGGTGCTTAAAACAAAAAGAAGGAATCAAGGATTCATTATCCTCCATTCCTTCTTTTTCTTTTATACTTCAAATGAAGTATGATTTTAAAATAAATGATTATTTAATAAGCTGATAATCAATTATTTATAAATTCCTCATTAAAATAAATCGTCATCACCCATTTCATCGCTGATAAAACCATTTCTTCCTTTGCCTTGCGCGAGTCCTTGTTTTTGCGCTTCTGCCAATTTCGCCAACTGGTCTGGAGTCAAAATGGATTTCAATTGAGCATTTCGCTCTGCGACTAATTTATCAAATTGCGCTTTTTTCTGGTCAGCTGACAAATTTTTATTTTCTTTCACCGCTTTTGCACCTGTGCGAAACGATTGAATCGCATTTGACATCCGCGATTCTTGGTCTGCCGAAAGGTTCAAATACGCTTTCATTTTATCTAATTTTTCAGCGCGAGCCTCTTTTCGCTCTATTTTTTGTTCTTTACGCTCCATTTTCTGCTCTTTACGCTCCATTTTTTGCTCTTTACGGTCTTCCTTACGCTCCGATTTACGTTCGCCGCGCTCCTCTTTATGCTCGCCATGTTCTTCTTTACGTTCGCCGCGCTCCTCTTTTTTACCTTTGTGGTCTTCTTTTTTATTTTTGCGCCCGTGATTTTCCCAAGTGCGCTCCTCCTTGCGCTCGCCACCTTTATTATTGTCATGGTCGCCTCTATGTTTTTCCCCTTTTTCTTTTGGGTTAGTTGGTGTGGTTGACACAGGCGGCGGTGCAGGCGTAGTCGTTGTCGTACTCGAAGGCGTAGAACTTGGTGCCGTAGGGTCTTGAGCAACTGCTTGATACGTCAGACTAACGAGCGCGACCGCGCCTAAAATGAATTTTTTCATCTTCAAGGTTTGTAATAATTTTTTAAATTAATTGAAAATCAATGCTTTCGCCATTGTTTTATTCAGACGTAAGGTTAAACGATAAGTTTAAGATAAGATTGAGTGTTTAAGTTTTATTTAACTTTTAGTCTTTTTTAATTTACAAGTTCATTGTAAGTCGTTGGGTAAAAATAAACCATGTTAAAAAGAAGGGTTTTTTCCCACATATTTTCGCCGATTCGGATTCTTAGAACCTTCATGCTGCGAAAATATGCGAAAATAATCAGCGAAATCTGTGGGAAAGCAATCCTATTAACCTTTTTTTGGATTCTAAAAATTTTCTTTCGTTCAACCTGTGTTTTGTTGGGCGCAATTGATTCAGAAATCATTGTCATTTTGATTGATTTTTCTTATCTTTGCCGAAAATAACAATGAATTTGTTATAAATTTTAATAAGTCCGATTTTCAGCGCGGTGGAGGCAAAAAAACAAGATATGGAGTACGGGACGGCGCAAGGTACTGCACAATTATATGGTGTCCAACTGTTTAATGCTAAAAATAATCAAACAATTCCACGTTATTACGGCTGTGCAACTTCTGGCGTTGAATGGCGTTTTATGAAATTGGAAAATAAAATTTTGACTTTTGACATTCAACGATATTCTATTTTTAATTTAGGCGAATTATTAGGCGTTTTGCAATTTATGGTGAATGATTGCAAACCTGCTTAATCTTATTTTATTACGAATGATTCATATTTATGTTAAATCAATATTTTAATACAGATAACACGTTGAATTGGGATATGCTGCATCAACAATCTTGGATTCAAGACATGGAAAATTGTCCGCAAGAACCAGATTGGCATGCAGAAGGCAATGTTTTAATTCATACTAAAATGGTTATCAATGCGTTACAAAAATTACCTGCTTTTTTGGAACGCTCCTTGGAACATCAAAAAATATTGCTTTTGGCGGCATTGTTCCATGATATTGGGAAACCTGCAACAACTTGTGTCGAAGACGGGCGCATCAGCGCACCTAAACATGCGCGAGTCGGCGAGAAAATGACTCGAAATTTGCTTTGGGACTTAGAGATGACGGTTCGAGAACAGATTTGTGCCCTCGTGCGCTTACATGGTGTGCCGTTATGGAGTTTGGAAAAAGATAATCCGAATGCGACTGTCATTGAAGCGAGTTGCCGCGTGTCCAATGAATGGACTTGGATGCTTTCTAATGCGGACATATTAGGACGCATTTGTATTGACCAAAATGATTTATTGGAGCGATTGGAGTATTTTAAAGAATTATGTTTGGAAAATGAATGTTTTTATGAAACAAAAACGTTTTTCAATGAACATAGCCGTTTTAAATTTTTCTACGAACGACAAGAATATCCACAATACATATTTGATGATACGAGTTTTGAAGTCATTTTAATGTGCGGTATTGCGGGCAGTGGCAAAGATACGCATATTCAAAATTTAAATTTACCAGTAGTCTGCTTGGATGATTTGCGCAAAGAAATGGGTGTTGTATTTGGCGATACGAAAGGACAAGGGCATGTGATTCAAAAGGCTTACGAAATGGGTAAGCAGTTTTGTGCCAAAAAACAATCTTTTATTTGGAATGCGATGAATTTGACCGTAGATTTGCGTATGAAATTGATTCGAAAGTTTTATGCATATCGCCCAAAGTATCGAATTATTTACATCGAAACGAGCATTGAAAATATTTTGGAACGTCGAAGCCTTGATATTCCAGAAAAACATCTTCTGAATATGCAGCACTCGTTAGAATTTCCGATGATAACAGAAGCGCATGAAGTGAGTTATCATCGAAATTGAATGCTTTTCAGCACAAAAGTTACAAAAAGAAACAAACGCTTTTTCTTAAAACCTTTGTTTCCTTTTGTAACTTTTGTGCTGAAAAAATTATAAAAATAAGCGGACTATCAAACCAAGTATCGTCAAAAAAGTGATAATTAATCCAATTTCAACGGTTTTAGAAACGGTTGTTGTTGCCAAAAGCCGCTTCATACTGTAATCGCCGCTTCCATTCGCAAAAACCATTAACAAACCGCCTGCAATTGCCATATTCTTCATAAATTGTTGTGACATTTCGCGTAAATGCACTTTTGTACCTGTATGCCAAAATTGATATAAGATGAATGTTAAAGGTATCCAGTAGAGCAGCAACAAAAACGAGCCTAATTTCACTCGATAACCTAATAATAACATGGTCGCGCCTAATAACAATACAATTACAGAACCCCAAAGTAATAAATCTTGATTCCAATGAATGCCATAAGCCGTCATACTGCGTTTCGTAAGGGTGACATATTTCATAGAATCGTATGCTTCAAAAAAAAATATGAAGGACAAACTAATCCGTCCGATTAAATCTGTGGTATTTTTCATGCTTGAAATAATTTATATATTTTTTTTAGACGTATTTTGCGAACACATAGGTACATAGGGAACATAGATTTTTAGTTAGTTAAACTATTGATAATCTACACTACTGAGTTGTTAAAGTTGTAATATGTTTTTTTCCGCAGATTTCGCAGAAAAAGAGTCCAAAAGAAAATCTGCGAGAAAATCTGCGAAATCTGCGGGAAAAAAATATATTACAACTTTAACAACTCAGTAGTGTATTGATAATCAAGCAACTAACTATCTATCTATCTAACTAACTATATCTCCGATGTGTTTGCAATATAAAGCAATGGCTTTTGCCACATTTTGTCCGTCCATTGCTGCTGAAATAATGCCTCCTGCATAGCCTGCACCTTCGCCGCAAGGGAAAAATCCTTCTATTTCGGGGTGCATCAACGTTTCAGGATGACGCGGAATGCGCACAGGTGCACTTGTGCGGCTTTCCGTTCCAATGACATTTGCATTTTCGGTCATGTAACCGCGCATCATTTTGCCAAATTCCATCACGCCAAGGCGCAATCTTTTATAGACAAATGCAGGTAATAAATCATGTAAGGGCGCAGAGAATAAACCAGGAATATAAGAAGTACCTGCTAAATCACTTGATACTTTACGATTTACAAAATCTGTAAGTCGTTGAGCAGGAGCTTTTTGAGAACCATCCCCTGCGTAAAACATCTTTTTTTCGACATCGCGTTGAAACGCCATCGCTGCAAAAACGCCTTTGGATTGATATGCTTTTAAATCCTCCATTTCAATCGAAGTCACGGTTCCAGAATTCGCAAATTCAGAATCTCGACGACTCATACTCATCCCATTCACCACAATCTCTTCAGGCGCAGTCGCGGCAGGTACGACAAGCCCGCCCGGACACATGCAAAAACTGAAAACGCCGCGCCCATCTGCCTGACAAACCAAACTATAACTGCTCGCAGGTAAATTTTCATGTCGCGGCGATTGCTTATATTGCACTTGGTCAATCACCGATTGTTGATGCTCAATGCGCACGCCTAACGCAAAAGGTTTGGCTTCAATGCGAATTTTTTTGTCAAAACAAAGTTGATAAATGTCTCTTGCAGAATGTCCTGTTGCAATAATAGTAGCTTCGCCATATATTATTTTGCTTTCGTTGATGACAACACCTTTTATTTTGTTTTTTTCAAGAATGAAATCGGTTACGAAATGATCAAAATGCACTTCGCCGCCGTATTTCAAAATCGTTTCGCGGATATTAGCAACCACATTTGGTAATTTATTCGAGCCAATATGTGGGTGCGCTTCGGTTAAAATAGTACTATTGGCACCATGTTCGACCAAAAGTTTCAATATTTTAGTGATATTGCCGCGTTTGTGGGCGCGAGTGTACAGTTTTCCATCGGAATACGTACCAGCACCGCCTTCCCCAAAACAATAATTGGAATGTGGATTCACAACCCCAAATTGTTGAATCGAACGCAAATCACGCCGCCGAGCGCGTACATCTTTCCCTCTATCTAAAACAATTGGTTTTAAACCCAACTCAATCAATTCCAATGCAGCAAAATAACCTGCGGGCCCCGCCCCAATGATTAAAACACGTTTTGCATTTTCAACCTGTTTAAAAGCATCGGAAATCAAGGGTTCAGAAATGGGAGTTGCGCCATTCAGATAGACCATAATACGCCATTTGAAAAGCGGGATTCTGCTGCGTGCATCTAATGATTGCCGCAAGATTTGATAAGTCGAAATCGAATCAATTGATATTTCTAATTTATCTGCAATGTGTTGATACACAATGGTTTCGCTCTGAATTTCATCGGGAAACAGCGCGATTTCAATTTCTTTAGTCATCTTTAATTCAGATAGGTCTGAAGTAGAATTTTTGGGATTTGAAGGATTAAATGGGATTAATCTCAAGGATTTTCAAGATTTAATCCTAAAAATTCTTGAAGTTAATCCCATTTAATCCTTCAAATCTCAAAAAATCCTAATTCAAGATGCAGGTTTCAATTGCTTTTTCCAGTAGCGCATCAAGCCCGCGACGCTCATCCATGCAGGATTAGACGTTTCGTAGCGTTTCGCCAACTCGTCTGTGATGCCGTGACGCGCTAAATCCATCGCAACCCATTCTTGAAACATCGGCGTTATCACCTCGACAGGTGTGCCGCGTGTCACGTGTGGTTTCATCCAATTGCCCCATTTGACCAACGTTTTTTCAAATGCTGTCAGATAAGTTAACGGATTTGATATGATACCATAATGCGTCAAATACATTTTTTTTACTCGCAATTCACGAATTAACTGAATTGATTCACGCCATGCTTGAATGTTGATATCAGGTGGCGGACAAGGTGGCACTGCCATTTGTTTATCAATACTCACACCCGCAACATCGCCAGCAAATAATATATCGTTTTCAAATTGCCATACAATATGATGTACTGCATGACCTGGAGTATGCCAAGCAGTCATTTGGTGACCACTATTTCCAAGAGCGATTTTTTCGCCATGTTGCGTCACATGCAAATCCTCTAATGGAATATCTTCCATGCGCCCCCAAAGCGTTTCCATCGCATCGCCGTAAATCATTTTAGCAGAATTGTACAATTTTGTAGGATTCGCCAAATGTTTCTCACCTGCGGGATGCACATAAATTTTTGCCCCGTGTTGCGCAAACGCCCACGCCGCGCCAGCATGGTCAAAATGAATGTGCGTTAAGAATATTTTTTTAATATCTTCTATCTTAAATCCTTGATTTTCAATCGCTTGTTTCAAAATGGGGTACGTCGAATAAGGGCCCGTTTCGACCAAAGCCAACTCGCCATCTGCTTGAATTAAGAACGCAGCAATCGTATCCGATAGATTACCAAAATTTAAATCTAATATAGTGATTTTTGGTTTCAATTGCAAAAATTTTTTAATGAATGGTTAGAAAATGGAAAACACCAATGACACATAAATGTATTCATATCAAATTATCGGCGCAAAGATGCTGATTTTTAAAGAAAATTCCATTACTTTTGTAAAAAAATGACTGTTTTCTATGAATATTCAGATTAAAAAATTATATGATGTAAGTAAAAAACCGACGCGCCATATTCTTGGCTTGATGTCGGGGACTTCTTTGGATGGCTTGGATTTGGCGCATTGCCGCATTACAGGCGCAGGTGCAGATACAAAAGTCGAATTATTGCATTTTGAAACAGTCGATTATTCTATCGAAACTAAAAAACGCATTAAAAATATTTTTGCTAAAAAAAATATTGATTTTCAAGAACTTACCATCTTGAATGCTTGGTTAGGGCGGTTTCATGGCACGTTGATTAATGATTTTTTGAAAAAAAATAACATTCCGAATTCAACGATTGACGCAATTGCTTCGCATGGACAAACCGTTTTTCACGCGCCCACTATTTTACATCAAATTCCAAATATGCCTAATGCGACTTTGCAACTGGGCGATGGAGATCATGTCGCCGTTACGACTAATATATTGACATTGAGCGATTTCCGTCAAAAACAGGTGGCGGCAGGTGGCGCGGGTGCGCCTTTGGCGGTGTATGGCGATTATTTTATTTTTTCAAAACGGGGCGAAAATCGGATTTTATTGAATTTGGGTGGTATTGCGAATTTTACGTATTTGCCCGCGTCCTGTGATGCGCGTGAAGTGTTTACAACTGATACGGGTACGGGTAATACGCTTTCGGATGCATGGATTCAACGTTTTTTGCCGAACGAATTTTATGATAAAGATGGTGCGATGGCAGGTTTGGGATTTGTGCTGCCCGAATTGCTTAAAGCATTGAAAGCCAATGAGTTCTTTCAAAAACCATTTCCTAAAACGACGGGGCCCGAACTTTTTAGCATCCAGTATGTCGAAGATGCTATGACTAAAATGGGCATGCCTTTTCCAAAAACAATGGATGAAAAATGTGATTTAATGCGCACTTTGATTCAATTTAGTGCCGAAACCATTGCAGAAGCAATTGAAAACACAATGATTACAAATCATAAAAAATTATCAGATTTTAAAATTTACCTTAGTGGCGGCGGTGTGCATAATCCTGTTTTAAGGGCGAGTCTGCAACAATGTTTGCCTGATGTATTTTTTTACAAAACGGATGAGTTAGGCATTTCGGGCGATGCCAAAGAAGCCGTTTTATTTGCGATTTTGGCAAATGAATGTTTGGCGGGCGGCAAAACGCATTTTGGAGACCGACAAGGTGTGCCGAGTGTGAGTATGGGTAAAATTTCGTTTCCACATTGATATTTATTGAATTAGGAATGAAGGAATTTCAAGGAATCAAGGACGTTCGTTCCTCTTATTTGCGCGTTGATTTTCTTTCGTGGTTTGAAACGGGGCAGGATAGAAATTGGGGTCGTGTGGGCGTTGCGCGTCCGCAGGCGGATTACGTGACGACACTGCGATGGATGTGCGAAGCGTGTGATGCAAATGGCATGTTTTTGAGTTTGGTAATGCCGACTTTGGCGAGTGAGGCGGCGATTGAAAAACAATTTGGGCATAGCATCCGCATTAATGAAGACACCGATTATGGGGAATGGTGGAAATTTAGTGCTAAAAATAGCGGCAATGAATCCTTTTCAAGAAAAATAGTCATTGAATGATGAATGATAAAACTCATCGTTCATCATTAAGTTGTAACTTTGTAGAGTACAATCAAAAGGAATTAAATATATGTTAGAAATATTAAAAAATCTTTTAGGCGGTGCGCTCTTTGATGGGCTGCTCAAATTATTTGGCGGATTATTTGGTAATTCAGAATCGTCTGATAACCAACAAGATACAAATGGTGATTCGTCATCACAAGATAATCCATTGCCTTCCAATGAACCCAATCAACAAGGTGGCACAACTTCCTCAGCTGCCAATGAAGATTTTAATTTGGATGATATTTGGAAAAAGGTGGAAGACATTTTTGGCGGCGGCAGTAATTCAAATGAGCCTTCTGAACCCGAAAAGGGCGAAATCGAACCACCTACTGAGCCCGAAATGGAACCCGATGAACCCGAAATCGAACCTAAGCAGCCTCATTCGTCACCAAAAGTGGAGCCAACGCCACCAAATCAGCCTGAGCCAATTAGTGCGTCAGAGCCTGAAGCGCAACCAATGCCTTCTGCTCAAGAATTAGAAGAAGCGTCAAAAAGTTTGGGAAAAGAGGCGGATAATGTAGTGGCAAGTGACGAATCCTTAGGTTTTGAGCCAGAAACGCAGGCAAATAAGCGACTTGGCTCAAATTCTAAACCAACGAATGAGGAGGAATCCTTGGGTTTTGAATCTGAAACAAAAAGGAATCATCCAACTACTTTCAAACCGCAAAAGCCAAAGGAGGATGAATCCTTAGGTTTCGCAAAAGAATAATTCAAATTCGGAATATTGGAATTATAAGTAGTTGAACCTAAATAAACCATGTTAAAAAGTGGGGTTCAAAAAGACCCTTTGGAGAGAGATGCGTTTGTTTTTTTGATTTTTTTGCAAAAAAAATCAAAAAAACAAACGCATCTCTCTCCGCCTCGCCCTCTTGTGGCGAGGAAATCTTCTAATTTTTAACAGCGTTTCAACAGTTGAACGCATAAGTTAAAATTCTTAATTTATGTTTTAAAAAAAGTATTTTTTCTATATCTTTGCTGCATTATTTGAATCTTTAATCCAACAATCTGTATATGAAATTTTTCCTAAAAATGGCTTTTTACATGACGGTGGGTACGCTAACCACCTCCTGCGTGACTCAAAAAGAGCATAATGCGCTGAAATCTTCCATGCAAACGCAATTGGACGCTGCCAATAAGCAACTCGGCAAATGTGGCGAATCGCTCAATGAGTACATGAACAAAGTCAATGCTTGCGAACAAAGCAAGACAAAACTTCAAGGCGAACTCCAAACCACTCAAAAAACAGTGCAAATCCGCGAAGAACAAATCAAAGATTTAAAAGAACAAGTCGCTGATTCTCGCAATTTGCGCGATAAACAGGTCAATCAAGTCGGTGAATTGACGGTTTTATCGCAATCTGCCAATCAAAATGTTAACGCAACCTTGCAACAATTGGAAAAAAAGGACAAATATATCCATCTTTTGCAAGCTGCCAAAACGAAAGCCGATTCGATTAATTTGGCATTGGCGATTAATCTCAAAGGCGTATTAAGTGAAGGCATCGCGGATAAAGACGTGGATATCAAGGTTGATAAAACGGTTGTATTTGTAAACCTTTCAGATAAAATGCTTTATCAAAGTGGTAGCGCGTCGTTGACTCCAAAAGCGCAACAGGTTTTACAAAAAATTGCGCAAATTATTGAGTCAAGACCTGAGTTGGAAGTCATGGTGGAAGGTTACACGGATAATGTGGCGATTCGCAATTCATGTATTGAAGATAATTGGGATTTGAGCGTCAAACGCGCCACTTCGGTCGTTCGGGTGTTGCAAAAAAATTATGGCATTAATCCAAATCGCTTGATTGCGGCGGGTCGCGGTGAGTATAACACCTTGGCTGCCAATGATTCCGATGCAGGACGCGCTATGAATCGCCGCACTCGCATTATCATTTTGCCGAAATTAGACCAATTTTATGATTTGTTGAACCCGAATAATGTGCCGAAATAATTAATACGTTTAAGAAGCAGTTTCCGAAACGAGATTTTAAACCATTGATTATCAATGACATACAAAATGAGTTTATGCTCAAATGACAACTCATTGAAAATCAATCTATTTTTTCCCGCAGATTTCGCAGATTTCCTTTTGGAGTCTTTTCTGCGGGAAAAAACATATTATAACTTTAACAACTCAGTAGCATATTAAAATTTTATTAAGATTTTTTGTCACTTTTTCAAATACAGCGCGTTCTCTTTACAAACCATTCAGACAAATATCAAATATAATTTTTTAACGATTCATTAAAATTTTATTAAGATTTTTTGTCACTTTTTTAAAAACAGCGCGTTCTCTTTATAAATCATTCAGACAAATATTAAATATGATTTTATGAATTTTTTATTAATTTTTTTTAATATTTGTCACTTTGCAAAAAGATATGCGTTATGTGTATATAAGTTGTTAAAAATAAGCGTTTTAAGTATTACAAGATATTTCACTATTTTAAAAATTCAAATATTAGGTTGGGAAACCTAAACCGTTTCCCGACCCTTTTTCTGAAACGTAAAACACTCATTTAAAAGCCCGTTGTTTTAGCTTTTCCTTGAGTACAAATTTCAAATTTATGGTATGCGTCAATCGAAGAAAGTAGTGTCTTGACACCGCTTTTGGAGGTTCTTTTTTTGTTCAAAAACATATTTCACATTTTTAAAAATTATAACTCAATGAAATTCAATATTTTATTGTTCATGGCACTGCTTTGCGCAACGACTATGAACGCACAAAGAGTTCAATTTGTCGGCGGTATCAATTATTCTAACATCCGTTTAGGCAAAACGACTACGCCCAATACTAATTTTGTCGAAAAGTACAATGCTTTTTCGGGTTATCAAATGGGACTCAAAGTAGAATTGGGGCACGATGAGGATACCGAAGAATTGGGGTTGTTTTCGCTCAGTTTAGAAGCGTTATTGGCGCAAAAAGGCACTAATTATTACTATTCTGGACCCAGTTCACGCGTTTGGATAGATGATAAAAACATCGAATCAAAAGGTAATATAGTAGAAACGAAGATAGAAATTGCAAATACGTACCTTAAACTACCAATTAGTATTTCTGTGAATGTAAATCAATCTTTCAGTTTTCAATTGGGTGGTTATGCCGCGTGGTTGGTGCGTTCGACCGGTACTGGAACGATGAATTACAAAGAGACGGTGACACCCAAACAAACGCAAACACCACCTTTAAGCCCAGATAGACCAGCGACCTATAAGGCTAAATTTGAAATACCATTGAATTTCGATTATTTAGACGGATCTGAAGGCGCGATTATTTTAAGCGATTCTTTATTATGTGCGGCGAATCCTGCGCTTGGGATGCGCCCTGCGAGTGTAGGCGCGTACTACGATAGAGAGGAGCGAACAGGATTGATGTTTAATCGGCTTGATTTAGGTTTGCATGGAGGTGTGAAATTGGAAGGTGGGGGTTGGGTATTGTCTGCACGGGTTTCGTATGGACTTTCAGATGTGTTCAATAATGAATATCACGCAAATCCAATATTAGATGACAATAAAAAAAATGTTTTAAATACAAATACGCAACGAAATATTAGTTATGAGTTGAGTCTGGGTTTTAGTTTCTAATAACTATTTAAAACAACATTTTATGGAAAATTTAAATATTAAATTTGGATTATTTTTATTATTATTCACTTTTATTTTTATTCATATTTTAAGTGCGCAATCTATCGGTTTTACACAGACCATTAAAGGGACGGTTTTCGACGCGGATTCTAAACAACCTTTGCCTTATGCAAACATTTTGTTGAAAAATGATAGCTTATATAGCGGCGTACAAACGAATGAATTAGGCGATTTTTATATACAAAATGTTTCAATTGGAGCGTACACATTAGAAATTAGTTTTATTGGTTACGAAACCATTCGCGTTCAAACAACGGTTCAGAGTGGCAAAGCAACCGTTTTGAACCTCTTTTTGAAAGGCAAAATGGAACTATTAAAAGGTGTTGTCATTCGAGCAGAAGGAAAAAGCGTTCGGGGAACGTCTATTTTGAACTTTGAACCAAATAAAATTTTGTACTACCCAGCAACTTTTAATGGCGATGTGGGTCGAGCGATGCAAAATATGGCGGGCGTAACGGGGCGAAATGATTGGAGTAATGAAATCGTGGTTCGCGGCAATTCGCCAAAGGGCGTTTTGTACCGATTGGAAGGCATTGAAATTCCGAGTCCGAATCATTTTGGCAATTTGGGGTCGGGCGGCGGCGGAATCAGTATGTTAGCGGGTGCGATTTTGGGGAATTTCGATTTTTATACGGGTGCATTTCCCGCGACAATTGGAAATGCGATGTCAGGCGTTTTTGATTTGACGATGCGCAATGGCAATTCCGAAAAAAGAGAACATTCGATTCAAGCAGGGGTTTTGGGTTTGGAGTTAAATACAGAAGGTTATTTTGCAAAAGGCAGTAAAAGTTCGTATTTGTTTCATTATCGTTACACAACGACAGGACTTGTTTTAAAATGGGTGCCTCCTAAAATTGCGGCTTTGATTCCAAAATATCAAGATTTCGCTTTTAAAATCAATCTGCCAAGCGATAATGGCAATGGTGATTTATCTTTTTTCGCGCTGTACGGCGATAATTTGAGTCAACGTGTCGCGAAAGCGGACGCTTCAAAATGGGTGACTTCGATTGATAACGAAAATTATCGGGATGAAAATCAAACGGGCATTGCAGGCATCACGTATTCGCTGCCATTCAATAGTGGAAAAAGTTATTTGAAATCCATTGTGGCAACGACGTTTACGAATAATAAAAGTGCTTTATCTATTTTGAACCAAGAGAAAAATTATGAACCTGCATTATCGCAACAAAGCGATATGGAGATGATGGATTTGAAATATAATTTAATCATCAATCATAAATTCAACAATCAGAATACATTACGCATCGGTTTGGATGTGGCTCGAATGAATTATGCGTATCAATACAGCCTTTTTCACCCAACGACTCGAAAAGAGTACACACCATTTCATAATGTCGGTGTGAGCGATTTGGTTCAAGCGTTTGCGCAATGGAAACATCGTTTTGATGAAAAATGGACTTTGAATGCAGGTTTGCATTACACGCGCTTGGTTTTGAATCAAACGCAGGCGATTGAACCGCGATTTGGATTGCAATATCAGCGTTCGGATGGGCAGACATTTGGTTTGAGTGCGGGTTTGCACAGTCGTCCTGAACATTTGTCCGTGTATTTTTTGGAATCCACCTCGAAATGGTTGAACCAGACCAACAATTTTAATTTAAAAATGCCCAAAGCGGCACATTTTGTTTTAAGTTATGAGATACCTTTTTGGAATGATTGGCGGTTTAAAACCGAAACGTATTATCAATATTTGTATGATATTGGTGTTGAAAAGGATGGAACGCGTTCATTATCAATGCTTAACATTGCTTCTACTAAGGAACTTTTTGGGGCAAAACCACTGGTTTCGACAGGAACGGGGCAAAACTTGGGGCTTGAAATGACGTTGGAAAAGGCGTTTGCGAACCATTATCATTTGTTGTTGACGGGCAGTTGGTACGATTCCAAATTTCGAGACGAATCAGGTCAACAGTTCAATTCGGTTTACAATGGGCGATATGGTTTGAATGCGATTGGCGGCTATGCGTTTGTTTGGGGCGAACACAAGCATAAGTCCTTGATTTTCAATGGAAAATGGATGATAAAAGGTGGTAATCGTTATACGCCTTTGGACGAAGCGGCTTCTAAACAATTCAAAAAAGAAGTGTTGCAAACCCAACATTTTTTAGAAGCGCAATCGCCCGCGTATTGGCGTGTGGACGCGAGTGCGACGTATCAAGTGAATCAAGCGTTTCGGACGCATACTTATACCATTGAAATTCAGAATGTTATGAATCATCAGAATATTTATTATCAGTTTTACGATACGAAGACTTTGAGTTTGCAGAATACCTATCATTTTGGGTTGTTGGCAAATTTAAATTACAAATTAGAGTTTTAGCCATGAATTTTATGGCATTGAAACAAAATTTAATTTCATTTTTTTTAATTTTTCAAACTTTTTATGAATTTATTTATCAAACCCCTTGCGCTTTGCGCGTTTTTAGTGGCAAATGTGTTGCAAGT
>JBEEMZ010000041.1:0-26129 GCA_041192405.1 Bacteroidota bacterium
CGAGTCTTGACGATGCTTCAAAAAGTGGGTTATCATACGATTCCGAAACCTATTTTTTTAGAATCCACAGGAATCGTTTTGAATGCGCCATTTTACATCTTCTATTTTCTCTTGTAATGCAGTTGCTATGATGGAAACCTGTTTATACACAACTTATCGGATTTAATAAAATTACTAACTGTCGTGCGATGAACGCCTAATCTTCTCCCAATTTCGCTTTTTGACAATTTTTTAGACTGCAAGAAAAGAAATTCTTCAGTTCTGTCCGTGAGTTTGAGGACGCTGGATTTTCGTCCGAGCGGTCGCCCAAGTATAACGCCTTCACTTCGACGGCGGGCTAAGGCTTCTTTGGTACGTTGTGAAATTAAAGTGCGCTCAATTTCCGCAGAAAGGCTGAATGCAAAGGCTAAAACTTTGGAACTGATGTTGTTCCCCAATTCGTACCCTTCTTTGGCAGTGAATACACAAATTTCTTTTTCCATACAAAAATTTAAGATACTCATGATTTGCAAGAGATTCCGACCTAAACGGGATAATTCAGATACTAAAAGGGTATCTCCTTTAGCCATTTGAGACAATTCCTTTAGCCATTTGAGACAATAATATGCCTAATTGTCGTTCCTCTATTTTTTTGGTACCACTAATAATTTCTTCTACCCATTTAAAAACCGTCCATTGACGCTTCTGCGCAAAGTTTGATAATTCAAACTTTTGATTTTCAAGGCTTTGTTTGTCGGTGCTGACCCGAATGTAACCGTAAACCATCTTTATTAAAATTTTCACCGTGAATAATATGCAAAGATATGTTTTTAACATATACAAAAAAAACATATCATAACCTTATCTAACTGCAAAAATGCAACCGCTTGTTGCGCTAACTGATTGATTTGCAAGGCGGCATCCAATGAAATATTTTCATTAAGTAGATTTAAAGTTCTATTTTGTTGGGAGTCGAAACGGACAATGTCGCCTAAAATAAAATCAAAAGATTTGATTTTAGCATTGAACTGTTTGGACAAATAGGCTAACGCGCCAACCGTAAAATAACCAGTGACGACATTCAACGTCCCTTTTTTAGTATGTTTGGAAAGCCATTCATGAACGGTTCGTTTTTCGGTATCAAGTATCATTTAAAAGAAATGGTTTAGTTCAAAAAAAGCCTCAAATATACGATTTGATTGAGTCATTATCGCCTTTCAATAAAAAAAACATTTTTTTTGAAAAAAAACTTGCACAATACAAATACTTGTTATACCTTTGCATCATCAAAAATCGCAAGATGGAGCAGTTGGCAGCTCGTTGGGCTCATAACCCAAAGGTCACAGGTTCGAGTCCTGTTCTTGCTACTAAAAGAGAGATAAATTACAGACTACCGTAATTTGTCTCTTTTTTTTTAAAAAAAATATTTTTAAAAAAAAATCATCTAACTCAAAAAGGTAGTTATATATGTAAAAAGCTGACTTGTACAATGTTTTACACATTAAAAATAAACAATATCAAATAACAATGTATTTACAAAACTAAAATATCTTTTTATAAATCATTTATTTTCAAAGAGTTGTTGACAATTCCAAAAGTTGTTTATACCTTTGCATCATCTTCTGTTATGCCATAACGAAATTCCAAAATTAACCAATTGAGCGTGATCATATTTGCTTTGAACTTTTCAAATAGTTACGAAGTACTATCCTAAAACGAACTGAGAGAAAGCATTTGCAACATGCACTCATTCTATAATTATGAACCAACTGTAAGAGAAATTCAGTTTAGTGAAATATATATTTAATGTAATATGTCACAAATTGATTGTGTAGCGTCGAAAGTGTTGTTGCGTGGTCAAAATTTTAATTAGTCAACTAAGAGAGATTTAACGAATTAGTAATGCTGTAATTTTCAATTAATTACAGATTAATCATTTTTTTTGTCTGCTGAATACGGCATTCGCCCATTCAAGCACGATGTTTGTTGTGTCAATTACCTGAAGCATCAAAAATACGGCAACGCCATGACTGTTAAAATTACATTAAAAGGGAATTTGGAATTCGGTACTTCCAAGACCTACGAAACGATGTTGAAGACACTGCTCCAAAAATTGGAAGTGTACTACAAACACGATTATTTGTTGAAATCCGAAGATTATTTTCAAGCGGAAACCTTCAATATCGTGGTACCAAGATTAATTGTGCCCATTTGTGCGGAAAAAACTTGGCGGAATACAGTCGGTTTTTTGCGGGATGCAGCGCAATTTGCCGTAGCAGGTAAGATGTCTTTGTGGGTTTGCAATGACAAGAATGAAGTTTTGCAACGACACATCATTGAACCGACTAATGAAAAATTGGTTGTCAAAGCGTATCTCGTGGGTGCTAATGCCGTTAAAGCGCGTGATTATGACTTAGCGATTACAGCTTTTGATGACACGTTGGACAAATTTGCGGGTAACTCTTATGCGTATGATTTGCGCGGTTACGCTCGATTCAAACTCGGCATGTTGGGCGATGCGGCATTGGATTTTACCAAAAGCATCGAATTATTCCCGACAGCAGAAGCCTTTTTCGGTCGCGGCAAAGTGCAGATGACGATGAGCAATTTGGAAGGCGCGATTGGCGACCTCAAATCAGCTATTGAACAATCCGTGCCTTTGCAGCCTATTTTTTGGCAATCGCGTCGGGTGAAAGGGGAATGTCATTTGCGGTTGAAGCAGTATGATAAGGCGATTTTTGAATTACAATTTGTTTCAAAACGCAATTTTAGTACTGAAGACCCGAATTTCAAACACCGTAAGCGGACTTGGGAATTGTACGGAGAAGCATTGTTAGCGGCGGGTCAGCGTGCGAATGCAGATAAAGCATTTGCAGAAGCAACGAAATTATCGAAAGATGAGGTCGGCGGCGGCAAAGTGCCTGTTTCAAATTCGACTCGTCGGACTGTTTTGAAATCTTGAAATAATTTTAAGGAGCCTTTCTAAAATGGTCGTCGCAGTTGCGACGACCATTTTCATTTAAACACCAATTTTATACTTTTTTTTAACCACAAAATCAATAAAAGTCTTATTATTGCATTCGGAATGCTAAATAATAACTGATAAATATTTATTTTTTTTTTAATTTGTTATCTATGAATAAATTTCTTACCATTTTATGGATTGTCCTGTTGTGCAGTAACCATGCTGCAAATGCTCAATCGGATCCGAATGCACCTGACAGTTGGCTTTTTGCACACGTTGTCGAAAAAGATATTACGGTGAAAACGTATTTCAAGTATGTTGACAAAGTGGTGCGCAAATATGATACATTGCTGAGTTACAAATTAACGCCGCATTTATTGGCGCGGATGAATCCTTGGATTGTTGATACATTTGCGAATACCGATTATTATCGCCAACAAAAACGCGGTATCTTCGTTTTTGACCAACAAGAATTGATTATTCTCAAAAAAGGAGATACTTTATTTGTCAGAACAGACGAAATTGCGAATCAAATTTTGGCTAAACAAGCTGCCACTTATATTGATGTCAACGTTCCCGAATATAAATTGAGAATTATTGAAGGAACGGATACCATCGGAAAATTTTTAATCCGCGTCGGGCGAAATAGTGTTCGACAATGGGCGGTTTACAAAGATAAAGTGGTCAATCTAAGAACAAAAACGGGTCTGGGTTCGATTGTGAGCACGTATTTCAAAACGGCTTCCGTAGATCCTGCGACAGGGCGCGTTTATTACAAAACAACTCGGGATGATGACAAAATTACGATGATGCCGCTCATGCCTTGGATAGAACCCGAAATCAATAAAGAGCGATTTGGGCAATTAATTCATCCGACGACCAATGAAAAATCACTTGGAAAAGCGTTTTCAAATGGTTGTATGGGTGCGGGCGAAGGCGATATTTGGCGCATTTTCTTTTACGCGCCTGTGGGTACGCGCATGCAAGTGCGTTATGATTTGGATGTGGTGGATGAAAATGGTAATCCGATTCGGTTAGCGGATGTTTATGGGACTGCTCCGAAAAAAGAGCCCGTGGCTGCTCCGACTCCACCTTCTCCGAATACGATTCCGCCCAAAAAAGAGGTGACTTCGTTCAAAACAGATGCTAAAAAAGAGGTTGTAACGCCGAAAAAAGAAGTTGTAATACCAAAAACGGAGGTAACAGTTCCTAAAAAAGAGCCTGCAAAACCAAAAATAGAGGCGCCGATGCCGAAAAAAGAGCCTGTTATGCCCAATCCGCCTAAACAATAAAAGTTAGTTTTTTTGTCATTCCGCAGGAAACAGATGAACTGCGGAATGACAAATCGCATTTAGAAATCCATTTCTTGTTGCTGTTGTTGTTGCGGTTTTTTCCGATTTTTGAAAATGGACGCATCTGGTTTTCCAAAAGGCATTGAGAACGTTAATTTTGCAAATCGCACATCTCGCCGCATTTGAGAAATCTGAATGTATTGATTTGCAAAATTTAATTCTTGGCGCATCGCCCGTGAATCAAAAATATCACTTATGCTGAAGGTCAAACTGGCGACTTTGAAAAATGTTTTCTTAACCGCCAAATCTGCAAAATACATCGGTAATACTTTACCTTGTGCCATCACGCGTTCAGACTCATAATTACCAGATAATTGAACCGTAAAATCTTTGGGCAATTTCCAATTCAACGTTGCTTTAGAATTGTACGACCAACCTTCATTAGAAAAGTTTTGAGTTTTTATTTTAACTTGAAAAACATTGGCACTCAATGAAATATCAAAATTTTTATTCAAAACATATCGCAAAGAATTGTCAAAACCAAGCACCGTACTTTGGTCTCCGTTGGCAAAACTCATGCGTGTTGTATCTCCTTGAATCGTCGCAAATTGAATAATTGGGTCTTCAATAAAACGCGCATAAGCCGTCGTAAGCCAATTACTGCCTTCGCCAAATTGCGTATTATAATTCAATTCTGCCAAATTAATAAATTCAGGTTTTAACAAAGGATTGCCAATTCGATAACTTTTTCGGTCGGCAGCCATGATGAATGGCATGATTTCCATGTGTCCCGCACGACGTACTTTGCGCGAAAAATTAAGTTGAATTTCATTATTTTCATCCAATTTTTTAGACAGATACAAACTTGGAAATAAGGATTTCAACAAATTTGCTCCTGTCGCAGACGGATAGCTATATGTAAAAATAGTGTTATCATTCAATGATTGACCTTTAAAATACGATTGTTCAAAACGAAGACCGCCTTGATAACCAATACCTTTATACCGATTTGAATAGTTCAAATACAATGCATTGATCATATCATCCAATAAAAAATTGCTACTTAAATTGGCATCCCGATGATACGCCGCATCCGAGTAATCGAACAGATTCAAATTCAAAAAATTTGCAGCCTGCCGATAAAAAACTTTCCCACCTAACTCTATTTTGGAACTATCAGATAACGGATTTGTATAATCTATTTGCAATTGACCATGTTCACCCGAACCGCCACCATTATTTTTTTGCAAAGCAGGATTTCCTGCCGAAGAACCATTTGCTAAATAATTTTGGGTTGTAAAATCACTGTTATTCGTACTTTTCGAGTATTGATATTGTGCGTCAACGACCAATTCCTCTCCTTTTTTTGGATAAGTACGCTTCCAAGTCATATTCGTCGTGTAATGCCGAAACTGATTAAGGGCATCTGTATGCCGCGTACCAGAATATAAATTGGCATTAGCACTACTTCTGCCAGCAAATGTTTGGTTTCCAACGACATTAAAATTACCACCACCTGCCATTTGCCCGACTGATAACGTATTGCGATTATTGATAGAGTAATCTAAACCCAAACGCGCCATTTGATGCGTATTGCTGAAATCATTGACATTATCTTGTTGATAATATTTTTCGGGCGTAAGGTTGAAATATTCTCGATTATTATAACCTTTGTTCAAACTGCCGCGTGTATTTATATTGTACATCAACGAGATACCAATAGGATTTTGTTTAATATTTAAACTCAACATACCATTTCGTTGCCCACTTGTGCCAATGCCTACATTCACCATCCCATTATAACCTGGTTTTTTATTTTTTTTCATCACCAAATTAAGGATACCACCCGTGAGATTTGCATCGAATTTAGCAGATGGATTTGTGATGATTTCCACTTGTTCGATTTGGTCGGCAGGGATTTGGTTCAACGTCAAAGCGGTAGGGCGACCGTCCATATAAACCGTTGTTTCGGCATTGCGCAAACTTGGTTTGCCTTCCATATCAACCGTTACAGATGGCACATTTTTCAATACGTCTTCTGCTGTGCCGCCCGATGCCACCAAATTTTTATCTACATTAACCACTTTTCGGTCAATATTCATCTGCATCGTACTTTTTTCAGCCTTAACCGTGACTTCTTTTAGATTTTGTGCGGTGCTTTCCATCGTGACATTACCCATATCCAATTCCACATTATCAGGCGGCATCAATACCACCATTTGGTCTTTTTGCTTGAAACCCATGAAACTAAATCGTACTTTGACCCGCGCCAAAGGCAACCCTTCAATGCTGAAATCACCATTATCCAACGTCAATGCACCGCCAATAATGCTATCTTTTTTCGTCGCCATCGAATAAACGGCAACCGATGCATACGCAATGGGCTCTTTGCTACCTGTTTCGATGAGTTTTCCATACACGCGCCCGATGGCACCCATCCGCATATTGCCGCGAGGTGCGCCACTTGGCGGCTGTGCCATCGCTGCGGTCGTTCCTAAAATAAGTAAAAATGTAGATACATTCTTCATTGATATTGCTGATTTTAATTTTAATTTAATGATAGACAATATTTTTTACACAAAGTTTGCTTTTTTCAAGCAAAATGAGTGTCATCTTCGATAAAAACATCCATTTCAACGTTTAAATACCATTTTTAATTCATCGAAAAGGTGTTATATTTGCATCAATAATTTGGTAAAAATTCAAATTATAAGCAAAAACCTGTATTCAATAAAAAAACAGCACAATTATCTTCTATGATAACCATTCAAAACGAAATAAAAGCATTGATTTACAATTTTTTAATAATAAATTTATAAAAATAAATCATCATAAAATTCTAAAAACAAAAAGGAATAAAGAAAACGAATTTCCTTTATTCCTTTTAATACTTTCTTTCCTACTTCAAAAAATTAATCCTTAGATGCCGTTTTGAACGTTGCATTCAAAATTAAGTCTTTCATAATCTGCAACGTTTCAGCTAAATGCACATCGCGTTTACGGTCTTTAAGCCACTCGCCATTGCGCACAATTTTAGAAGAATCGCTCGACATCGCTGCAACATCCACAGGCAAATTCTCAATCACCAGACCTGTTACATTCTTTTTGAAACCTTCTTCATATTTTTTAGAAGTTTCGCGCTGTTTTTGCTCATTCGCCTTATATTCTTTCAAATTCAATGAATAAATTGACTTATCTTTTTGATTTTTAATGCGTAAAGCATTCTCACTAATCAATTTAAAAGTCGGATTGGCTTTCACACGCGCCGCGCTTGCATCCGCCAATTTAGAAACTTTTTTCATATCAACAACCGATTGACCATATTTCACGGATTGAATTTGCGTCCAAGCCATCGGATGTTCATTTTCTTGCTCGCCAACTTTGATTTCAGAATAGTTATCGGGCAAAATAATATCAGGTTTCACCCCTTTCAATTGCGTCGAACCACCATTCACACGGAAGAATTTTTGAATCGTCACTTTCACTTGCCCCAAAGGTTTGAACGCATCATTGCCGCGCATCGCTTTATCTAAGTCAAAAAAGCGTTGAACCGTTCCTTTGCCATACGTATTCGAGCCAACAATCACCGCACGTCCATAATCTTGCATCGCCGCCGCCATGATTTCAGACGCAGAAGCACTAAATTCATTCACCATAATCACTAATGGGCCATCATATTGTACTGTTTCGTCCATATCTTCCAAGACTTGTGGGCGGGCATCTTTGTCTTTCACTTGAACAATCGGGCCTTTTTCCACAAACAAACCTGACATCGTAACCACATCGCGCAAAGAACCACCACCATTATTCCGCAAATCCAAAACAATACCTCTAATATTTTCTTTTTTCAATTTTTCAATTTCTTTTTCCACATCATCAGAGCATTGATGCCCGTCTGCTTTGTCAAAATCAGCGTAAAAACGAGGCAACCAGATATAACCGATGCGGTCACTTTTATCGTCTGCTTTGATAATCAATGATTTAGCATAGCCTTCATCAATCAGCACTTCCTCCCGAACAATCGCAATGACCTTAACCGAACCATCTGCTTTTTTCTTTACCGTCAAACGAACTTCTGTACCCACTTTGCCGCGAATCATCTGCACCACATCATTAATTTCCATCCCTGCGACATCCACAGGTTCTTTATCGCCTTGTGCAACCTTCATAATCAAGTCGCCATCATGCAATTCTTTTTGTTTCCAAGCGGGCCCGCCTGTCATGACTTCGGTTACTTTTGTAAAGTCACCATCTGGGTCGGTTTGCAAACGCGCGCCGATACCAATCAAACGACCTGACATGGTTATATCAAAATTTTGCTTCTCAATCGGTTCAAAGTATTCAGTATGAGGGTCAAATACATTTGCAAAAGAATTTATATAAGTTGATAAACGCTCTGTGCGCTTCAATTTATGAACCCGTTTGAAATAATCTGTATAAAATTTGGTCGCTTCTTTGACCGCAGCTTCACGCAACTCCGTTTCTGATTTGTCTTTCAAATCCGCTTTCCCCTTTTCTTTCTCCTCTAATTTACCATTGAAACGCGTCATCACTTCATATTTCATCATTTTGCGCCACATGTCTTTCAAGTCAGTATCATCTTTGGCGTAAGGTTTTTTGTCGCCATCCAATTCAATCGTCTCATTTTTAGTAAAATCAAAATTTTGTTTCAAACCCTCTTTATAATAGGTTTCTGCCTTCGCAATACCCGCGTCTAACAGCATTAATGATTTGTTGAAAAACTCAAAATCTCCTGCTGTTGCTTGGTCATCAATTTTTGTATCATACGCAACTAATTGATCCACATCGGGTTGTGTCAGGAAACGCCGACCGCCATCAATTCTATCCAAATAAAGTTTATATACTTTTTTGGAAAAATCGTCATTCAATTTCTGCGGGTTGAAGTGCAAACTCGACAGCCCCGCTAAGAATGCCTGCATCAAAACGGCTTCCTTTTGTACGGGAGAAGGTTTGGGGCAGTTTGCTGCCATTAAAACGGTCGCACCTGCGAGCGTGAATGCTGATATTTTTTTGAAAGTCATTTTGTGATTTGTTCCCTGTCAAGGGGTCTTAGATAACAATATTTTTGAATGTGAACTTCCTTTTATAAGAAGGAGTAATGCAATTTAAGATTTTTTAGAAAGAGTCACCTAAATCTATGCGATTTAGACGCTTTTTTTTAACAAAAAATTACAAACTTTGTGACTTTTTAACTAAACAATAACTTTAAGAAAAGGTTATAAGTCGTTAAACATAAATAAACTACGTTAAAAAGTGTGGCTAAAAAAGACTCTTTGGAGAGCGATGCGTTTATTTTTTTTGATTTTTTGCAAAAAATCAAAAAAAACAAACGCATCGCTCTCCGCAGCTTCCTCTCGTGGCGAGCAAATGCGCTCCTGTTTAGCATGGTCTATTTATGCTCAACTTTTTAGAGCCCAATTAGAATTTTTTTCTTGAAAAAATTTAATTCGAATCAACCATTAAGACAGTTCGTTTAATAAAAAGGTTGCGCAATTTTGCAATAATTTTTTAATCACAATGTATGCTTTTTCATAAAAACAGCATAAAATTTTTATTCTTAGTATTTATAAAAATTTTTATTCTTAAAAATGTGCTTATTGCACAATCGCTTATCTACACCCAAACGATTAAAGGTATCGTTCGCGATGCCGATTCAAAAGCAGTTTTAAACGGTGCGTATATTATTTTGTTGAAAACAAACCCGCCTGTAGGCACAACGAGCGATATAGAAGGCAATTTTCGACTCGAAAAAGTGCCTGTTGGCAGACATGATTTTCAAATCACTTTTTTGGGCTATGAACCAATGGTTTTGCCGCAAATCGCTGTCACAAGTGGCAAAGAAACGTTTTTGAATATTGATTTGAGTGAAAAAATTGAAAAATTACAAGAAGTGGTGATTCAAAATAAGGATTCTAAACCATTGACTATCAATGAAATGGCTACTTTAAGTGCCCGTTCTTTTTCGTTGGAGGAGGCAAATCGGTATGCCGCGACTTTTTCCGACCCTGCGCGGATGGCACAAAATTTTGCAGGTGTGACAACGAATAATGATTTAGGCAATGAAGTTATTGTACGTGGGAATTCGCCGAGAGGTATTTTGTGGCGATTGGAAGGCATTGAAGTGCCGAATCCGAATCATTTTGGCAATTTGGGTTCGAGTGGCGGCGGCATTACGATGTTAAGTGGAACGGCTTTGGGACAATCTGATTTTTATACGGGTGCCTTTCCTGCGGAGTATGGGAATGCTTTGGCGGGCGTTTTTGACCTCAAAATGCGCAATGGCAATGCCGATAAACGAGAATATTCCGCACAACTTGGCATTATTGGCGCGGAATTTAACGCAGAAGGTTATTTTCAAAAGGGCAAAAAAGCGTCTTACTTGTTGCATTATCGTTATACGACGACTGGATTATTGTTGCCGCTGTTGCCTTCGGATATTGCGGGTTACATTCCAAAATATCAAGATTTTTCGGCGAAAATTAATTTGCCCACTCCAAAATTAGGGACTTTTTCTTTTTTCGTGCTTGGCGGCGATAATTTAAGCGAAAGAAAAGCGGTTGCAGACACCACAAAATGGAAAGATTCCGAAGCGGATGAAAATTATAAAGAATATAATCGAATGGGCGTTATTGGATTATCGCATTTGCATTTTTTCAATAACCATAAAATGTATTTAAAAACGGTCGTTGCTGCAACGACTTTATTAGGACAATTGGATAATTCTTATTTGGATTCGAGTAAAAATTATGCGCTAACGCCTATTTACAATACGGATTTGAAAACAAATGATATTAAATTAAATATTTTTTTAAATTATAAAGTCAATGAAAAGAATACATTGCGTATGGGTGGCGATTTTTCTCAGACAAATTATCGTTTAAATTATCAACGCTATCGCCCCAAAACAAACACTTGGTATATTCCATTTGACAGTCGCGGAACGGCTGCCTTTTATCAATTATATGTGCAAAACAAATATCATTTCAATGCAAAATGGACATTGAATACGGGTTTGCATTATTCCAATTTGGTGTTGAATCATACGGACGCGCTTGAACCGCGTATCGCTTTGCAATATCAAGCAACGTCTAAAACAAAATGGGGCATTAGTTTAGGACAGCACAGCCGCCCTGAACATTTATCTGTTTATTTGTTGGAACAAACCTTGCCCGACGGTCGAAAAGTGACACCAAATCGGAGCCTCAAAATGCCAAAAGCCAATCATTTAGTGTTGGCTTTTGACCACACTTTGGCGGCAAATTGGCGCATTAAATTGGAAACGTATTATCAATATTTGTACAATATTGGTGTTGAAACGGATAGCAATCGTTCTTTTTCGATGGCGAATTTATCGAATACGTGGCAGCTTTTGAATTCTAATCCATTGATTTCCAATGGAAAAGCTACAAATATGGGTGCAGATTTGACCTTAGAGAAATCGTTTTCTAACAATTATTATTTTTTGGTGACAGGCTCTGTATTTGATTCAAAGTATAGCGACGCGAATGACAAATGGTTTAATACCGTTTATAATTCCAATTATTCATTGACCGTTTTGGGTGGTGGTGATTACAAATTTGGCAAGTTGAATCATAAAGTATTGAGTTTCAATGGTAAATTTACGATACGGGGCGGTAATCGTTATACGCCTATTAATGAGGTAGAATCGAAACGATTAAAACAAGAAGTTTTGATTTTGAATCAACGATTTGAGGCGCAAACGGAACCGTATTGGCGATTTGATGGGAGTATTTGGTATCAAATCAATCAAAAAAATCGCACCCATACGTGGACTTTTGAATTACAAAATGCGTTGAATCATTTAAATATTTATTACCAATACTTTGATAATCAATCATTTACGATTAAAAATGCGTATCATATTGGTATTTTGCCGAATTTGAATTATAAGATTGAGTTTTAGTGGTAATCTTTTGAATTAGGATTTATAGGATTTTAAGGATTGATTTTAAGGATTTTTAAGATTCATCCTTAAAATCAATCCTTAAAATTCCCATAAATCCTAATTCAAACTATGCTTTTACCAAATATTTATTTTGAATCCATTGGTAAATTCCAAATAAAACACCAGTATAAACCAAATCACCCACAATTGTATTGCTCAAAAAAGGCAATCCTGCCGCATAACATGCGGTCAAACCTGTTGCTGTTTTCGGATACATGCCGCTTTCCAACCACACACCAAAGTTTGAAACCAAGAAAAAAATTAAGGACGCGCTCAAACTTGCTCCAAGTACACGCGTAGTCGTCGGTTTCTGCAAAAAGTACGTTCCTGCCATTGCTAATAATGCAAATACGCCATAACTCCAATAAAAACTGGGCGTTATCCATGTAAATCCATTATAAAATGCGGCATAAATGGTATTATTCAATACCAAATCGCTTAGCCAAAAGGCTGCAAGTGGTATCCATAAAGCAGTGGTTCGTTTGCCGAAATAGGCACCACCGAATAATGCCATTGCTGCAATCGGTGAAAAATTATCAGGATGAGGCAGCAAGCGCGTTAAAGCTGCCGTTAAGATGATACCTGTGAGTACCGCTAATTTATTCATAATCAGTCGTTTATAAATGAATAGATTGAATTTGGATTCCTACGGAATAACAAAAAAAACATGTCATTCCGTAGGAATCGCCGCAAAGTTAGTAAAAATTTAAATTATTTTTTACTTAGAAATACTATCTTTGCGCGGTTTTCGGAGCATGGAATCTGGTTTGAATCCAGAACTGTACCCGCAGCTGTATGTTTCAACGTTTTCTACGGAATGACACGTTTTTTTGTCATTCCGTAGCAAACGAAAATTTTTATCAAGGATGAATGCATTCAGTCACTGCTGTTGCAAAACGGCGGGAAGGCGATAAAAATCGAAACAAGTCAGAATACATCTCTAAAACCATTGATTTTCAATACTTTCGGGAAAAAAAGTCTTTGAAGGATTTCGGATGGTGGATTTCGGATTTCGGAATGTTGCGATAGGGTGGTGTTATGCGAGTACCTCGTGTTACGCTCGTATCACAGCATACTAAATCCTATTATTCCCATACCTTATAATCTTCAAGCTGCCTCTCGAAAGTTTCGGACAAACGATTTCTCGAATGCACATTCATACATTCCGAAATCCCAAATCCACCATCCGAAATCTATTAATTTTTATCAACAAATCATTTAAAAATGAATTTTAAAAAATTCAGCCTTTGGGCTTGTGGACTTGTATTATGTTGTATATCAATGAGTTGTGTTGATACTACATCAACAACGAAAAGTGTGTATGCATCGGGTGTATTCGTGACAAACGAAGGATTATTTCCTTCTGGGTCGGGGAGTGTCTCTTTTTTTAATCGGAATGATACTACGGTTACTAATAATATTTTTGAATCTGCGAACGGAGGTGCGAATTTGGGTAGCGTCGTGCAGTCTATGGCGATACAGGGCAATAGCGCGTATATCGTGGTGAACAATGCGAATAAAATTCTCATTGTGAATTCAGGCGATTTTACAAAAACGGGGGTGATGGATAATACCGTTTTGCCAAGATATTTTTTGCCATTGACCACCACCAAAGCCTATATCAGTGAATATGGAAAAGATACGGCTACGGGTAAAAATGCAGGTGCCATTCGGGTATATGATGTTGTAAATAATCAAATTACAAAACGGATTTTATTAAATACGAAAGGCGCAAATCAAATGTTATTGACGGGTGCGAAAGTATATGTGGGCAATGATGGCGGTAATATTGTGGGTTCGGCAGTAGATTCAGTTATCTCCGTTGTGACCGCGAATGGAGATTCATTGCTTAAAACGATTCCTTTGGGTGCGGGCGCGTATAATGTCAAAGGAATGGCATTGGATATCAATAATGATCTTTGGATTTTGTGTACAGGCTCTTGGGATAGACCTGCCTCAACTGGTAAATTGATTAAATTACATGGCGAAGTCGTAGAACGGACTTTTGATATTCCTATCGGTGCAACCGAGTTAGTAACGGATGCATCCAAATATAATTTGTATTTTATCGCCGATAATAAAATTTATACAAAGGATATTTTGAATTTTGGAGCAACACCGCCAACCGTTTGGATGAGCAATCCTGCTTTTAAAACGCTGTATGGAATGGGCTTTGACCCCAAATCTGGATTTTTCTTTGTCGCGGATGCAGGTAATTTCACGAGTGCAGGTCAGATTCATGTGATAAATCCAAGTGATAAATCTTTGAAATATTCTAAAGCGGTCGGAATCGTGCCGAATGGTTTTTATTTTAATTAATGCACTTCTAAAACCCTACTTCAGCGATAAAATAAGCAAAAAGGCTCTCTAACAGGCAAAAAATACTTGTTACAGAGCCTTTTTTGGGTTTTAGATAAAAAACAGGATTCCAAAATCCGAAATCCCCCATCCGAAATCCCGCTTATTTGGAGTCAAAAAAAATAAAACAGTCTTGAAATTATTGTATTTGTTTAATTTTAATTATTTTTGTACAAATTTTACGCTATGAAAAGGATTCAACCAAAATACAATTGCGATTTCGGATTTTGGATTTCGGATTTCGGAATGGATTGTGGATTTACGTCTCTCATAAGCCTTAACTTAACCATAAAGTTATTTATACTCTAAACTCATTCTCGTAAATGAAAAGAATTACTACCCGTTGTAGGCAATTAAGCCTACTTTTAAGTTTTTTGTTGAGCTGGCAGGCGATGGATGCGCGGACTTGGTATGTTAAGACCAATGGTTCGGGCACGGATGGTAGCAGCTGGGCAACAGCTGTTACCATGAATTATGCGTTGACCACGGCGGTAGCAACGGATGTTATTTGGGTCGCAGGCGGTGTGTACAAACCAGACGCAGCAGGTGTTGCAGGTGATAGAACCCTCTCGTTTATGCTTAAAAGTGGCGTAAACCTGTATGGTAGTTTCGCAGGGACTGAAATGACGCTTGCGGAGAGAACCGTAGCCGTCGTTGCGGCTAATCCGACCATATTAAGTGGGGATTTGGACGCAAATGACGTGCAAGGTGATGTCCTATCACATGCGCTGAATAGTTTGCACATTGTAGTGGCGAACGCATTGACATCAGCGGCTCGATTGGATGGATTTACGGTCAAAGGGGGCGGTAATAGCAATGGTTCTGGACTTTTTATAGTTGCGAATGGCAATAGATTTGGTTCAGGTTTATTTTGTTATAATAGTAGTACCCATTTAACGGTTGCCAATTGTATTTTTACCGATAACATTAGTGCAAATGGTGGCGCAGCTTATCATAATAACAGTTCGCCCGCTTATTTTGATTGCACGTTCAATAACAATACAGCTACTGTAACAGGTGGTGCCATGCGTAGTTTATCAGGTGGTGCACTTTCTTTAACAAGATGTAAGTTTAGACAAAATACAGCCCTCAGTGCAGGCGCGGTGGGGCTCACAAGTGCATCAGGAACCGTTACGAATTGCGAATTTATCAGTAATACGGCTACAAATGGTAGTTCGGGAGCGATACAATTCTCTACGACACCCGCTGCAAATACCGTTACGAATAGTATTTTTAGCAATAATACTGCGACGGTCGCAGGTGGTGCTTTATGGGCAAGTGCATCTCCGACCGCTATCTCCAATAGTGTTTTTGTGGGCAACAATGCAACAGGGATTGGTTCAACAGGTGGTGGTGCGATTTTGACTTCCAATGGAACAGTGATGGGTATTGCGGGATGTACCTTTTACAATAATACATCCAATGCTGGCATTTCAAATGCGGGTAAGACGATAAAAGTAGATGCGACAGCAGCTAATTTAACGTTAACCATTGCCAATAGTATCATTTGGTCTACATCCGATGCAACCACTATTGATAAATTAAATGCGCTGTCCCCTGCTACTTTTACGGCAACTGTCAATGCTTCCAATTCTGATATAAAAGATGCTGCCACCTATCCAGGAGCAGGAAATATTAATACTTCTCCTCTTTTTTATGGTGAAACGAATCTAATTGGAGGTGACGGCATTTGGGGAACTTTGGATGATGGTTTGAGGTTAACTTGTACCAGTCCTTGTAGGAATTCAGGTACGCTATCGGGCCCTCCTGCAACTGATATTATCGGTAATACGCGCCCACAAGGTACGAATTTGGAGATGGGTGCTTATGAATTTCCAGAAGGAAGCATTGGAGTGAGTATTGCAGGCAATACGCTCGTTTGTGTAGGCGGGACTGTGACATTGACGGCTACGCCTATCAATGCGACGGGTACAATTACTTACACTTGGAATAGAAGTGCTGGAGGCACCTTTGCATCAGGAAACAGTATAACAGGTACTTTTGCCAATGGAGAAACCGTTTTTTGTGCTATGTCCGTAACAGATCCTTGTGGAACTATCAACAGAACGAGTAATACGGTGACTATACTTGTGGAAACACAACCGACCATGACGATTACACCGACAGGTTCTTGTGCAGGAAGCTTATTAACTTCTAATTTGAGCCATGGAATAAGAGCAAGTAGCGTTTGGAAAAACGAAGGGACTCCGATTGTCGGCGCAACTGGGAATACGTACACGAGTACAGCAGGCGGAAGACATACCGCAACGGTTACAACGACCGCAGGTTGTGTAGTGAATAGCGATAGTGCAAAAGTTTCGGATATAATGGTGACAGCGAGTGCGCCCCCGACACCTTGTGCCGTTGGTAATGTGAATACTACTTTAACGGCTGTTGCAAGTGGCGGCTTTGGTGGGTATCAATATAGTTTAAGCGGTGGGGCTTATCAAGCAAGTAATAATTTTACGGTAACGCCAGGCACTTACACGGTGACGGTAAAAGATGGTAACAATTGTACCAAAACAAGCAGCAGCGTAACGATTACTCAACCGCCTGCATTAACGATTACAGCACCCGTAGCAGGTACAATTGTCTGCAACGGCGGCACGACTTCTATCAATTCAACCGCAGGTGGTGGTACAGGTGCTTACCAATATAGTTTGAATGGTGGATCCCTTCAAAATAGCAATTTTTTCCTTGTACAAGCAGGAAATCATTCAATTATAGTTCAAGATGCGAATGGCTGTACCACAACAAGCAATGCAACAACGGTTTCTCAACCTGTTCCTGTTGCCCTTTCTACGCCAGTTGTGGGTGCTATTTCATGTAATGGCGGCACCACTTCGTTAAGTACAACTGCAAGTGATGGTGTTGCGCCTTACGAATACAAATTGAATAGTGGCACCTATCAACCATCCAATGTATTTACGGCAAGCGCAGGTTTAAATACGATAACGACAAGAGATGCCAATGGTTGTATGCAAACCGTTTCTGTTACCTTAACGGAACCAACGCCAATCACCAATACCATTGCATCAGGCAACATTGCATGTAATGGCGGTACGACCACCATTACAGCAACCGCAGCAGGTGGCACAGGCACCTTGCAATACAGCATTGATGGCATCAACTATCAAGCGGCAAGCACCTTTACGAAACCCGCAGGTACTTACGTCGTCACTGCAAAAGATGCAAATGGTTGTACTCGTTTAAGCAATAGTTTGACCGTTGGTCAGCCGACAGCATTATCGGTTTCCATCGCACCCGCAGCGACGATTCCTTCCAATGGAACAACGACGCTTACTGCAATCGCAATGGGTGGTACGTCACCTTATACATATAGTGTAAATGGTGGCGCATTCCAAGCAGCCAATACATTTACGGTTTCATCGGGTAGAGATTCAGTGGTAGCGAAAGATTTTAATGGTTGTACACAATTAAGTAGTACGGTTATCATTCCAAATATGGTTGTGAGTGCGACTAAAAACTTATTATGTGCAAGTGTTTCTGATACATTTAGAGCTACGCCAACCAATGGCGGTACAACTCCGATGTATCAATGGAAGAAAAATAATGTGAATGTGGGTACGAATGCAGCTATGTATGTGGATGCAGGCTTAGTGAATGGCGATGTCGTTCGTTGCGATATGACGGCAAGTGCACCTTCTTATGCAATGACGGTTCTTGGTAATCCTATCACGGTAACGGTTGAGACGCAACCGACGGCAACGATTACACCCGCAAGTTCTTGTATGGGTACACCTTTGACAGCCGTTTTAAGCAATGGTACTTTTGGTGCTGCGATTTGGAAAAACAACGGAACAACGATTTTAGGCGCATCTACTGCAAATTATACATCAACCGCAGGTGGTAGCCATACGGCAACGATTACCACCGTAGCAGGTTGTGTGGTAACGAGCAGTGCGGCAGCCGTTTATCAAGTTGCATTGACGATTAATAACGGAAATCCTGTTAAAGTGCTTTGTAATGGCGGCACAGCAGGTATCAGTGTTATTGGTACTGGTGGTGTTGCGCCCTACCAATATAGTTTAGACGGCGGTGCGTTTAGTACGAATGGATTATTTACGGTAAATGCAGGTACTTACACCATTACAGGTAAAGATGTAAATGGTTGTACAAAAGTAACCTCAGTCGTTGTAACAGAACCACCCGTTTTAAATATTGATGCGCCACAGGCTTGGCCCATTGCTTGTTTTGGCGGCACGACGGTGTTAAGTGCATCTGCAAGAGGTGGTACTTATCCTTATGAATATAGTTTGGATGGATTCATTTTTCAATCTACGATTAACTTTACAGTGCGGGCGGGTACTTATCAACTGGTCGTTAAAGATATAAACGGTTGTACAGCGACCAGTGCTTTAACAGCAATTGGTCAACCAGGCGATTTGATTCCCACGGCTACTCAAACTGCAATTCCATGTATCGGTGGTACAGCAACCGTTACAATGAGTGCGCGAGGCGGTACAGCACCCTTTACATACAGTTTCAACGGCAGTGCTTATGGTACAAACCGAGTATTTACAGGTATTGCTGCGGGTACCTACACCTTATCCGTGATTGATACCAATCTTTGTACTAAAACGGTGAATTACACGGTGGTACAACCTACGGCTGTAAACGGTTCGCTCAAAGTGGATAGCATCATCTGTCTGAATACCAATACCCAATTAGTGGTTACAGGTACAGGCGGAACGGGCGCGTTGAGTTACAGTTTGAATGGTGGTACACCACAAGGTAATGCGTTTACGGTACAAGCAGGTACTTACAATATCGTCATTAGCGATGTGAATGGATGTAAAAAAGTATTGCCACCCGTAACAGTGAAATTTGCAGAGACATGGGCGGGCAATACACAATCAGTACCCGTTAATTGTCTTGGAAATGGATTATTAGCGACGTATCCAAATCCAGCGAATGAAAGCGTGACGATAGATTTCAAAATCCCAAGTAAAAGTGTAGTAGTCCTTAAAATCTATGATATGATGGGTCGCTTGATACAAGCGATGGATCAAGGCACTTTGAAAGGTGGCTCATACACATCCCGTTGGAGTACAGGCAATTTTGATGAAGGAACGGTATTCATTTGCCTTGAGGTAGATGGCTTATGCATCATGAATCAAAAAGTACGGATTATCAAACGATAAGAACCATTTAAGGAAGGTATAAAAGGAAGGAGTTAAGAGTGAACGCTTTTAATTCCTTCCTTCATTTACAACCCAAGTACACTACTGAGTTGTTAAAGATTTAAGATGTAAATAATGGATTATCAATCTATTTTTCCCCGCAGATTTCGCCGATTTTCTTTTGGACTCTTTTGCTGCGAAAATCTGCGGGAAAAAAAACATATTACAACTTTAACAAATTAGTAGTGTACAACCCAAGGAATCAAAAATCGATGTCCCATATATCCCTACTGTGTTTCAAAAAAAATCACCTTTTAGCAAAATATTCCAATCTTCACCCCTATCTTTGCAATTCAATCCTTTTTTCACAATAGCAGCATCACAGATTCCATTGAGAACCTATACATTATATGAGTTAAACGAATTTTTGCGCCGCGTGGTGGCGATGAATTTTCCTGAATCCGTCTGGGTGACAGCAGAAACGATTCAAGTGAGGTGGGCACGCGGGCATTGCTACATAGATTTGGTCGAAAAAAACGCAGCGTCATCTGAAATTGAAGCTCGAATGCTTGCCATGATGTGGGCGGGCGATTTCAGGCGCATTTGTCGTGCCCGTGCAACCGAATACAATAAAGAGGAGGAAATCGTTCAAAATGAAATCACATCCTTATTAAAAGCGGGTATCAATATTCGGATTAAAGTACGAGCCGATTTCAGCGAATTTCACGGTATGAAATTAATCGTTGAAGAATTAGATTTTACCGAAATCGCTGGTAATCAAGCACTTGAACGACTTGAAACCATTCGATATTTAAAAAATACAGGTGCCTTGCACCGCAATAAAAAATTGAAAGCACCCGTTTCATGGCAACGGATTGCCGTTATCAGCAGCGAAACCGCAGCAGGTTGGGAAGATTTTCAAGCGCATTTGCAACAAAATCCATTCAACTTCACGTTTGAATTAACGCTTTTTAAAGCGGCGATGCAAGGGATTTATTTGCAAAACGAAATCATCACCAAATTAAAGGCGATAGAATTGTTACAACACAAGTTTGATGCAATCGTTATGGTTCGGGGCGGCGGCTCAAAGACTGATTTAGGTGGTTTTGATAATAAATGGCTTTGTGAAGCGGCATCTCACGCGCCGTTGCCGATCGTGTCGGGCATTGGTCACGAGATAGATGAAAGTATTTTAGATATGGTTGCATTCAAAAGTTTGAAAACGCCAACGGCAGTAGCCGATTTTTTGATTGAGCAACAGCGACAATATTATAATGCGTTAGTGCAAGCGCGACAAAAAGCACAACGCATTGTATATCAACGCATTGAACAATCTATAACGCTGTTGCAACAACAGAAAATGCGCATGCAATGGATTGGACATTATTACATTGCGCAACAGACGCAGCATTTAGCACATTTATCAAAAATGTTACAAGCGCATCATCCACAAAAGTTAGCGGAACAAGGATATGTGCTCATTGAAAAAAATGGAAAACGCATAATAGATTCAGAATCAATAGATTATAAAGATTTAATTAAAATTTATTTCAAAGATAGCGTCATCAACGCGCAAATCATAGATAAAAAAACAGAGACATAAAACACCTATGCCCCGTATATCCCTATATGTTTCAAATCTATGTCCAATATGTCCCTATATGTTAAAACAAAAAAGTAAAAATGAACAATAAAAAAGACAAAAAAAATAATTTGAATGTTTTCCAAGAGCCAGAATCCGATTATCAGGCGCAAAATAAGGAACCAAAACCATTTTCCTACGAGGAGGCATTACAAGAAATCCAACAAATTGTAGAAGATATGCAGCAACCATCTATTGGCATGGACGAATTATTAAAAAAGAATGCACGTGCAAACGTTCTAATTGAACTCTGCCAACAGAAATTGCAAGCGATAAAGCCAAAATTTGATATTCCTTTTTAAAATCGCAATGATTTGATTATCAATTTATTACATATTTTTTATAAAAAATGTAATGAAATTGTATAAAAAAAATCAAATAGAGTTGTTTTTTTAACCAAAACCCCTTTACCTTTGGGCAATCTAAGGTAAAGAATTGATAATTTATCATTCATCATTAAAAAAAATGAAATATCAGCATACAAATTTCGGATGGTGGCAAATCTTACACGCAGTAGTCGGGTAGGTTCCAAAGTCTGTTTACATTGTATGGATTCATCATATTTAAAAACGGCTTGACGGTAATATCCCGACAAGCCGTTTTTCTATTTTCGCTAAAAATCAATTAAAATATGATAGCAACAGCTCAAAAAGTAGTTTTAAAAACCGTCACAAAAAAATATTTGGCGGATGTTTTCACGCCTGTCAGCACTTATATGAAAGTCCGTGACCGATTTTCAGAAACGGTTTTGCTGGAAAGTACCGATTTTCGCAGTCTTGAAAATTGTCATTCGTTTATTGGTATAGATCCGATTGCTAAATTTTTGATTCAAAACGGACAAGTCGAATTGCGATTTCCCGACGGTTCTAAAACCGTTACAAAATTGCATTCTAAACAAAATGTATCTCAATTATTTGCCGAATTCAAACAGCAATTTGAAGTTAAAACGCCAAATGGTATTTTGAATGGTTTTTTCGGTCATACCGCGTATGATGCAGTTCAATATTTTGACACATTGGATTTTGACGCAGCAAAGCGCAAAACAGATTTACCAGATATGCATTATTCTCTATATCGGTATATCATTGGTTTTGACCATTTTAAAGATGAAATGACCATTTTGGAAAATATTCCAACAGGTGAAAACAGTCGCTTAGAAAGTTTGGAATCCATCATCAAAGGGCAGCCTTCTGGCACATTTAGTTTTAAATTGGTGGGTGCAGAGAAGGCAAATATGACCGATGAGGCTTACAAAAAGTTAGTCACTTTGGGAAAACACCACTGCCAAATTGGGGACGTATTTCAAATTGTTTTATCGCGTCGTTACACACAAGCCTTTGCAGGCGACGATTTGAATCTTTATCGCACCCTTCGCACGATCAATCCATCCCCTTATTTGTTTTATTTTGACTACGGTTCTTACAAAATTTTCGGTTCTTCGCCCGAAGCGCAATTAGTTGTTAAGAATGGTACGGCGAGTGTCAATCCAATTGCGGGTACATATCGGCGCACAGGGGACGATGAAGCGGATGCACAAAAGGCACGTGAATTGCGCACCGACCCAAAGGAAGTTGCCGAACATATTATGTTAGTAGATTTGGCTCGAAATGACCTTAGTAAACATTGTAAGTCTGTGAAAGTCAAGGAGTTAAAAGAGATACAATATTTTAGTCATGTGATTCATTTGGTGAGCAAAGTGGAGGGTGAAATCCTGCCAAATGCCAATGCTGCACATGTTTTTGCCGATACCTTTCCTGCGGGAACGCTTTCGGGTGCGCCAAAATACAAAGCGATGCAATTAATTGACGCGTATGAACCCGAAAATCGGCATTTTTATGGGGGTGCGATTGGTTATGTCGGATTCAATGGCGAAATGAATCAAGCTATTGTAATTCGTTCTTTTCTAAGTTATAACAATTTGTTGCACTATCAAGCAGGTGCGGGCATTGTTGCAGCAAGCAAAGAGGAAGACGAATTGCAAGAAGTAAATAATAAACTCGGCGCATTAAAACGAGCCTTGAAAGAAGCCGAAAAAATTTAAAAATAATGATAACAAATGGATTATCAATCAATTCAATAACAAACGATGAAGATATTAGTTTTAGATAATTACGATTCATTCACCTACAATTTGGTGCAATATATTACAGAATTAACAGGTAAAATGCCTACTGTTTTTCGCAACGATCAGATTGATTTACAATCCGTTGCGCAATTTGACACTATTGTTTTGTCGCCTGGGCCTGGACTTCCTGCGGAGGCGGGCATCATGCCACAATTGATTCAAAAATACGCGCCTACAAAACGCATTCTGGGCGTTTGTCTTGGGCATCAAGCGATTGGAGAAGCATTTGGTGGTAAATTATATAATTTAAAAAATGTATATCATGGCATTGCTTCACCGATTCACATCATCAATCATAAAAACATTTTATTTGAAAATATTCCAAATCAGCTTGTTGTGGGGCGGTATCATTCATGGGCAGTTGCCAAAGAAGGTTTTCCAAAAGATTTAAATGTCACAGCAGAGGACGAAAAAGGCGTTATTATGGCGATGAGTCATCATATATATGATGTGCATGGCGTACAATTCCATCCCGAATCCATTATGACCGATTATGGAAAGCAAATTTTAAAGAATTTTTTGCGTCCGCTTGTACATCAAAATGGTGTTGGACACGCGATTGAATATATGTTTTAAAATGATTTGAATTAGAAATTATTACACTACTGAGTTGTTAAAGATTTAATATGTAAATAATTGATTATCAATCTATTTTTCCCGCAGATTTCGCAGATTTTCTTTTGGAGTCTTTTTCTGCAAAAATCTGCGGGAAAAAAACATATTACAACTTTAACAAATCAGTAGCATAAGGAATTATAGCATTACAAGGAATCATCAAGTTACAAGGATTGAAAATTAAACGGATGTCCCTATGTGTTTCAAAGTAGCGGATTAAGATTTTTTAATTATTTTTATACAACAAACATAACATGTTGAAAAACAATAAATTCTATTGGACAATTGCTTTAATAAGCATTATTTCGGCTTGTACGCCCACTAAGAAAATGACTGAAAACAATGATGCAGAGGCATTAAAACGCAAGTTTGAACAAGCTGAAGATCATTCTACATTCATCGCCAAAAATTCAGAGCGCGGTTATGATGGCGAAATTGACCTTTTTCCCGACAGAGACGGCTTGGCAAGTTTAGAAGATAGCCTTGCGTTTGCGGCAAAAAAAGGTGCAGTTGTCGGACCTTTTCCAGAATCGAAAGGTGGATTTCAGTTAGTCAAAGTGGTCGGCACGTATGAAACAAAGCAGCTTAAAGCAAGACATATTTTATTACAAATGAGTGAAGTGCCATTACAAGCGCAAGATAATTTTGCAAATAAACTTATAGGCGAAATTAAAAGTGGGAAATCATTTGAAACGGCAGCAGCTCAATATAGTAATGACCAGACGAATAAAAATAAAGGAGGAGATTTAGGTTGGTTTGAGCCGAATGCAATGGTTCAAGATTTCGCGGAAGCAGTCAAAAAGCAACCTAAAGATGCTATTTTTACGGTTAGAACGATTTTCGGATTACACATTGTGCAGAAGCAAGAAGAATTACAAGATAGAAGAACAGGGATTCGATTGGTTCGACTCTTTAAAAAATAATATAATTCAACCACAGATGACACGAATTTACATAAATGCGAGCAAATTTGTGTCATTCGGGGCAGCCTAAAATTCAAAAATATGAAAGTCATATTAGCAAAATTATTTGAGCATAAACGATTGACAAAGCAAGAAGCTAAACGCATTCTTATAAATATAGCTCAAAACAAATATAATGAAGCTCAAATCGCTGCATTCATCACGGTTTATCTGATGCGCAGCGTCAGTGTGGAAGAAATGCAAGGTTTTCGAGAAGCATTATTGGAACTTTGCATCCCGATTCATTTCGACAATCAAGACACGATTGATGTATGCGGAACGGGCGGCGATGGCAAAAATACGTTCAATATTTCAACTTTATCCGCATTTGTGCTGGCGGGCGCGGGCTACAAAGTGACCAAACATGGCAATTCAAGCGTTTCATCTGCCTGTGGTTCATCTGATGTATTACAATTTTTGGGATATAAATTCACGAATGAGCAAGATATTTTGGAAAGGCAATTAGATAAAATCAATATTTGTTATTTGCATGCACCTTTGTTTCATCCTGCATTAAAAACCGTCGGGCCCATTCGCAAACAATTGGGAATCAAGACTTTTTTCAACATGTTGGGTCCATTAGTTAATCCTGCACAGCCCAAATATCAAATGACTGGCGTATTTAATTTGGAATTGGCGCGACTTTACCAATATATATTTCAACAAACGGATAAACAATTTGCCATTGTGCATGCTTTCGATGGTTATGATGAAATTTCTTTGACAGGCGATTTTAAGTTAAAAATGAATCAAAAAGAGCAAATTATTTCACCTGAATCGCTCGGAAAAGCATTGTTACAACCTGCTGATTTGTTTGGAGGCGACACCGTTGAGGAAGCGGCGGCTATTTTTGTGCGCATTTTGACAGGCGTTGGCACGAAGGCACAAAATGATACTGTGGCAGTGAATACAGGTGTTGCGATTCATTGCATTCACCCTGAAAAGAGTTTGCAAGATTGCATTGCGGAAGCAGAGGAATCACTGTTAAGCAAAAAAGCCTTACAACGATTCAAACAATTTGTTAATTAATTTAAATTTTTGAATTAGGATTTTTGGGATT
>JBEEMZ010000042.1:0-28487 GCA_041192405.1 Bacteroidota bacterium
AGCGTATATACCAATGGCTTTTTTAGGTTACAAAATTGGTTCGCTAAAAAAATAATCAGCAGTTTTATTCTGATTCCATTGATACAGTTAATCTTGCCGATTGCAATTTTTCATACATTGTTTTAATGGTATCATAATCACTTTTTTTCACATCACATTTTCCATTATTATGCACTATATGAGCACATTGTGTGGCTTGTAAAAATTTATGGCTACATACTTTCACTAAGCATTCAATCACCCAATCGAATGTATTCACTTCGTCGTTATAGACCACCAAATGCGCATCGAAAGAAATGCTGTCCAATTCGAGTTCAACATCTTCCAATACTTCCACGGTCTCTAATTGGTATCTCATGACAATGAGTTAGTTAGTTAGTTGATTGGTTGGTTGGTTAGTTGGTTAGTTAGTTGGTTAACTAACCAACCAACTAACTAACCAACTATTTTAAATGTGATAAAGCTTCTTTAATGGCATTGAAGTTAGGCATTTTGCCCGCATTCTCCAAAACGTCCATATATTGAACGACTCCTTTTTTGTCAATCACAAAGGCAGCTCTTTTAGAAACACCTTTCATACCAAAAACGAAATTTTCGTACAACGCACCATATAATTGACTGACTTCTTTATTGAAATCCGACAACATTGGGAAATTATAATCAAATTCTTTTTTAAATTGGGCGAGCGTGAAGATGGAATCCACCGAAATCGCTAAAATTTGAGCATCTAACGTTTCATAAACGTTCATATTGTCGCGGGCATCGCACAATTCGGCAGTGCAAACGCTCGTAAATGCTTGAGGAAAAAATAATAAAACCACATTTTTACCTTTGAAATCGTGCAATTTAACTTCTTTTTTAGAGTCTGCAAACAAAGTAAAATCGGGTGCGTGGGAGCCAATTTTAAGAGTCATAATTGTTTAAAATGGGTATTTTTCAATAAAAGAGACGGTCAGGCTTTGGTTAAAAGCGTATGCAAAACAAAATTTGGGTTTAAATAGTTCCCGAATTTGACTAAAAAAATAAACTTTTTTAGTCAAAAAACGCTTTAAAAAATCTGCTACCTTTGCCGTTTTAACAACTAAAATTTCATCTAATGTCAAAAGAATTTAATGTTACAGGAAAATGTATTGCTGCCAAACATTATATGGCAGATGTATCCGCTAAAATGGCGGATACGGTAAAATTAGTCGAAAAAGGAAACTATTTCATCATCAATTGCCCACGTCAGTATGGCAAAACGACTACTTTATATGGATTAGCGGATGCAAATTCTGGTATCTTGTATGGACACGCCAGTGAAATTGATATACTATTTAAAGATGCTACCAATTTTTGGTACATTGATACGGCTTCCACCGCAACGATTCCAGTAAACCGAATTGATTTTTATTCGGTTTGTTTACACGAACAAGGGCATGGACACCGCTTGGGACATGTAGTGGAGACTGATAAAGTCATGTTTTGGGGGCTTGCGCCGCAAGTCAGACAACGTAATTTACACGCTGCGGACATAGCAGGTGGCATTAATGTAGTAGATTATTCTGTTATACAGCGCCCACCTTACAACGCGGCTATTTGTAAACCAACTCCCATGCAAAGAGTCACCAGCAGTGCTTGCAATACGGTTACGAACGCTTATGAGATTCATCAGCAAAACGAGTTTAATATCAATCATCATCCAAACCCTGCTTTTGATCATCAAATGATCACTTTTGACCTACCCAGCAGCCAATCGGTGGGTATTGGGGTCTATAATTTAATAGGTGATTTAGTGATAGAACAACAAACCATTAAATACGGTGCAGGCAATCATACAGTCCGCCTTAATTGCGCTGAGTTGCCAGAAGGTATTTACATTTTGCAGTTGACCATCAACTCTAATAAATATGCCACTAAATTTGTTAAAAGTTATTAAATAACCATCAGTCGGGTTTGCCTCAGAAGGCAAGCCCGACTTTATTTTATAGAAAAATGAAAATCATTTATATCCTTTTAATAATTTTATTGGTAATTGCTTGCAAAACGAATAAGCCAGTAACAGGTATTGAACACTCCTTTTTTCAACAATTAAAAGCAAGCGTTTCAGTTACCTATATTAACAAAACACCTATTTATAAGATTTATACTACCAATACACTCTTTTTGACGGATCTTGAGAAGCATCTATTTACATATCAGCAACAAAAAATAGATGTTAATGAGGTATTAAAGTATCAAACCATATCCTTTTTAGAAAATTGCATTGGTAAACCAAGCTATATTGGTGATCATTTAGTAGAATATTACTTGCTTGAATCGTGTCTGGCAAGCAAAAGCAGTAAATGCAACAAAATTGTTGTAAAATTTGATAAAAAAACTAAACATATAATTTATTTTGATATATTAACTGCTGAATTTCCTCAATTTACAGATTAAGAGGTGTTTGTTTTGAAAAAGCCGTTAACATTCGAGGAAAATAAAAATATTAAAAAAACTGTCAAGAACAAAGCACTGCGCGGCAACCCCTCGCAAACCCCACCCGCAAGGCTCGACTGCGAGGGGCTGCGTCAGTGCGATCGTTAGAAGACCTTGAAACGGCAGCAAAATTATTGGTGAAAGAAAAAAATACCAATTTCCAGAGCCAAATTAAAAATATTGAGAATAATCCTCATTTATACGATGCGGTTTATAGCGTTGCGATTGAAAACGAACGCCGTCCGTTTAATGTTCACAATGCGATGACGGACTTGGCAGTGATGTATGGCTTATTTGTGGAGCGCGAAGGGCGCATTGCGATTCACAATCGTATTTACAATGAAGTGTTGTCCAATTATATGATTGATAAATTATATTCGACTGAATTGCCGCGAAACACGGATTTTGGTGAAGGTTATCGGAATGATGATCGAACGTTGAATATGGAAGCGGTTTTAATTGGGTTTCAATCGTTTATGAAGCGGGAATACAATTCCAAAGAGCGCGATTTTTTGGAAAAAAATGGTCGTTTAGTGTTTTTAGCGTTTTTGAAACCGATTATTAATGGGGCAGGTTACGATTTTAAAGAACCTCAGATTTCCGAAGAAAAACGATTGGATATTGCGATTACGTATTATGAACAAAAATATATAGCCGAACTTAAAATCTGGCGTGGCGCGAAATCGCATGAAAAAGGGTTATTGCAATTAGCAAATTATTTGGAATCACAGCAATTATCCGAAGGTTATTTGTTGATTTTCGACCATGCCAACATTAAAAATTGGGCTACGGATACAACCCTTGTGTTGAACAAACGGATTTTTATGGTTTGGGTATAATGGTTTTAAAAATAAACTTTTTTCTTGGTGCGATTGGAAATCTTGGAAAAATACCTTATTTTTTTTTAAAATTTCAATCCTTAAATCAATTTGCATGACCACAACGAATGTTTCGACCGCTTCGCAAGAGGCTCCTTTAGTTCCGCAGGTAGCATCTTTGGCTACGCAAGAGGCACTTAAAGACGCAATAATTGCCTTAATCAAGGAAAATAATCCTGATTTGAAACAATGATTGAGCGATGCGTTCCAATCGCCTATTTTCCTGCTTGGGAAAAATGTGAAATCTATTTTCAAACCTGCCACTTTTTCATTAAGAGGATTTTAAAAATAAGCTGCAAAGGTCTATTAAAATTTTCATTGAGCTCCGAATTGCCCAAATTTTTCACGAGCCCAATGCTTAAAATTCGGGCAATTCGGGGCTCAATACCATTTTTTGTTTTAAAATTCCTGTTTTAAAATTTTAAAAATGCCGTATTTAAAACAAACAAATACGAAAAAAAAACATTTTCAAACTCAAAAACGTTTTAAAAGCACCCTATTTTAAACATTTTATACAAAAATTAAAAACTGAATTTATAAAAAGATTGTTTGTTTTTGTAACATATTGCGAACGCGCTACATGCGTCATAAACCATTTAAAATCAGCGCAAAACGAGTAAAATACGTTCAAATTTGGATAAAATGAATAAGAAATAAAAAAATCTACAAAAAATTTTAAAAAATTTTATTTAGAATATAATTGAAAAATGATTCATAAATGTTTGAATTACAGCCTTTTAAGAATTCAAAAAACAACAAATTGTATAATAAAACAACATAACCAACAAATTTAGCGAACAAATATTTTAACAATGTTTGTTTCTAATTCAGAATTGTTTTACCTTTGTCCCGAAAATTTTAAAACACTTTTCATTTGGTTAGTTAGTTAGTTGGTTGGTTAGTTGGTTAAAAAATCCAACTAACCAACCAAGCTAACTAACTAACCAATTAACTAACTAACTTAAAAAAAATATTTCTTTCACCTTAAACCACAACAAGCCATGATACGCGAAGACAGGGTATTGTTAAATGACCGTTTTGTAAAAGTCTTCCAGATTCTGGAATCAAAAGGCGTTATTGTAAAAAATGATCGCAACGGCAGAGGTGTCGGCGATGTAGCAGAGAAAGTACTCGGCAATAAAAGTTATGGACATATTATTCGGGCTTACCTGGACACTTCTTCTAAAAGAGTGATTGATTATGGTCAAGCTCGGGCTTTTTGCCGCGCTTACGGCGTGAGTGAGGAGTTTGTCATTGAAGGCACAGGAAGTCCGTTCGCTACGGATACGCCGAATTCGGAGATTTACAACATGTATCTCCACACCGAAAATAAAAATAACGGCAATATTCTATTCACCACCACACAAGCATTTGCGGGTTCTACGGCGGGTTTAGACACTTTTGCACGCGAAAATAATAATTTCTTCTCTCTACCAGGCATCACAGGCAATAATTTAGTGGCTTTCCCAATCATGGGTAACTCAATGGAGCCGATTATTTGCAATGGTGATGTAGTGGTTTGCCGTGAAATGGGCAATTTCAATGATATTAAAGAAAATGACATTTATGCAGTGCGTTCCAATGGCTCTGTGTGGGTGAAATATGTGCAAGTCATCAAGACACGCGGTCGCGTTTCGCACTTGAAATTGATGTCTGCAAACTATCTTGAACACGACCCGTTCACTGAAGAAGTAACTGAACATACCCGTTTGTATAAAGTCATCCGTCGTATCAGTCAGTTTTAATGATTGCGGAATGTGGATTGCGGAATGCGTTGATAATCAATCAATTATAATCAATCCGCAATCCACAATCCGAAATCGAAAGAATTCTCTCGTTTTAATATCCTGCTGTTTTTTTGATGCGATGCCCCGTCGCGTAACGACGGGGTGTTTTAATTGTCTTTTGCTTAAAAAATTGTTTTTAATTGCTTCGTTCGGTATTCAAAAATGGCATGTACACGCGGCTCTACAAACAATTTGTTAATAATTGGCTCTAAAAACCATCCTGGCGATAAAAATTGTACGCGGTCGGTCATCAAAACATGGTCGCCTTTATCTTCAAAACGGTGTTCGTGATGCCAGATTCGATAGGGACCAGATTCTTGTTCATCCACAAAACGGTAGGGCGGTTCATACGTCGTAATGCGCGTGCGCCAATTAAATGGAATACCATAAAGTTTAATTCTGTAATCAATTTGCGTATTTTTCTGCATATTGATAGGTAGCGGAGTCAGTATTTTGAATTCCAATTCAGGCGGCGTGAGTTTATTCAAATTCTCGGCGCGACTGAAAAAATCAAATACTTCGGCTAATGGGCGATTTAATCGCGTTACGGTTTCTAAAATATGTACTGACATAATTATTTGATTATCAATGATTTGTATAAAATATTAGAGTTGTTAAAACGTTTGACTTATTGATAAAATGAATCAAATCTTTTCATCTATTCAAACAAACGATTCATCATTCAGTTCATCTAAAAAATTTAAAACACTATACGCTATCTTTGTGTTTTTAAATTGGACAAATCATGATAAAACTACCCTACGCTCGTGCTGATTTCGGTCCGATGATGCGCGAAAAATGTTTCTATGTGGATCGAACGAACTATCTTGAGCAGTTGGAAGTGTACGCGCCTGTTTATACGATGTTTTTGCGTCCGCGACGGTTTGGAAAATCGTTGTGGATTAGTCTTTTGGAGCATTATTACGATGTGAATAAAGCGGCGGAATTCCAACTTTTATTTGGCGATTTACACATTGGACGCAATCCAACACCGTTAGCCAATCAATATCGGATTTTACGGTTTGATTTCAGTGGCATTGAAACCAATGATGTCCGCAAAGTCCATGATGCGTTTTTGATGAAAATCAAAGATGGTTTTCAACGATTCATGAACACCTATTCGGACACCTTCACGCCTACGCAACAAGAAGCGGTTTTAAATCAAACAATGGGTTTACGATTAGCGACATTTGGAGTATGCTCTTTTATTCGGGGATGACGACGATTCAATCCGTTTTAGGGAATAATTACACGTTTCAACTCCCGAATTATGTCATTAAACAGTTATATTATGATTATTTCATGGTATTGCAAGTCGGCATTTCCTACGGCAATTTGCGGCATGAAATCCGTGATGCCGTCGAACAGTTGGTCATGCAGGGCAATATTGAACCGTTTACCAAATATGTTGCGCGAGTCCTCGACAAAGAACATTCGACGCGGGATAATTACGGCTATAATGAAAAACACCTCAAAACGTTGGTGATTGGGATGCTTTTTCCGTATGAAAGTTACTTGATTCGGAGCGAAATGGAATTTCAACGGCGATATATTGATATTTTTTTGGAACGGATTCCACAAGTGGACATTAAATACGAGATTTTATTGGAATTAAAATATGTGAAAAAAGAAAATCGGTCGAAATGGGCGGACAAGGACGGCAAGCCCGTTGACGCGCCCGCGCCGCCTACGCCTGTGAAAAAAGTCGCCAAATCGCGCAAAACTAAAACACCTGTGCCGCCGCCTGCGCCTATTGTGCCTGCGCCCGTGCCTGTCAAACCGTTGTTAGAAGATGTTGCCGAAAGAGGCTATCAGCAACTTTGTGAATACATGGCATTACCGCGTTTCCAACGACCGAATCTTTTAGGATTTTGTTTGGTGTTTGTGGACAAAGAGTGCTATAAAATTTTGCCGTTTCCTACGGAATGACAAGTTGTCATTCCGTAGGAATCTTTCCTACGGAATGACAATCGGAATGACAATGCAACCCATTAATGTGCTTCCAACCAATTCTCTCCAATCCCCATGCCCACCAAAATCGGCACTTTCAGATTCGGAATCGCTGTTTTCATCAACCGTTCCACCATTGGTTTCACGATTTCAACCTCATTTTTCGGCACATCAAAAACCAATTCATCATGCACTTGCAAAACCATTTTAGTTTGCAAATGATTGTCTTTCAAATACTTATGAATATGAATCATTGCAATTTTAATCATATCCGCCGCAGAACCTTGAATCGGTGAATTAATTGCCATGCGTTCTGCATTCGTGCGAGCGAGGTCATTTCGACTATTGATGTCGCGCAAATACCGCCGACGACCCATCAAAGTCGTAACAAAACCATCCGTCCGCGCCTGTTCCACGAGCTTATCCATATACGTTTTCAAACCCACATATTGAGCGAAGTAATTGTCAATCAACGTTTTAGCTTCTGAACGCGAAATGTCCAATTGCTTACTCAAATTCGTACTGCCCGCCCCGTACAAAATCGCAAAATTAACCGTTTTGGCATTTCGGCGTTGCGTCGGCGTGACCTCGTTCAATGGAACGCCATACACTTTTGCCGCCGTCGCTTGATGAATGTCATGCCCCGAATTGAACGCTTCGAGCATTGCCTGTTCATCAGCAGCATGCGCGATTAAACGCAATTCTATTTGGCTATAATCCGCAGATAGCAAAACATGATTTGGGTCACGCGCTATAAAAGCCTGTCTTATTTTGCGACCTTGCTCCGTCCGAATCGGAATATTTTGCAAATTGGGTTGATTGCTACTCAAACGACCTGTCGCCGTCAACGCCTGATTGAACGATGAATGCACCCGACCCGTCTTCACATGAATCAATTTCGGCAACGCTTCCACATACGTAGATTGCAATTTTGACAAACTCCGAAAATCCAAAATCGCCGAAACAATCGGATAATTCAACGCTAATTCTGTTAATTTCTCCTCGTCGGTGCTGTATTGTTCGGTTTTGCTGGTTTTTTTCCACCGATATGGCAATTTCAACTTATCAAATAAGGTTTCACCAACCTGTTTCGGCGAACCAATATTGAATTTAAAACCAGCAATTTCATATATTTTTTTCTCCGCAGCGACAATATCAACCGCTAAAATTTTAGAATAAGCCTCCAAAAACGGCGCGTCCAAACGAATGCCTTCTGATTCAACCGCCGCAAGCACGGAAACCAAAGGCATTTCCATCGTTCTAAACAAATTGTATAAATTTTTGTCCGATTGAATGGTCGGTTTAAAAAACGTATATAATTGAAATGTCATATCTGCATCTTCCGCCGCATAATCTGAAACTCTTGTAACTTCAATATCGCGCATAGACAATTGATTTTTGCCTTTTCCAATTAACGTTTCAATGCGAATCGGCGCGTATTTCAAATAGGTTTCAGATAAATAATCCAAATTATGGCGCAATTCGGGTTCGATGAGGTAATGCGCTAACATCGTATCGAAATAAATACCACTCAATGCAATATTATAATTGTTCAAAACAATAATTTCATATTTTATATTCTGCCCAATTTTTTGAATATCAGGATTTTCAAAAATAGGTTTAAACTGATTGACCAATTGTTGCGCCGCTTGTGGGTCTGCGGGCACAGGCACGTAATACGCGACTGCCGTATGTATCGAAAACGACATGCCAACCAATTCAGCCCGCACAGGTTCAATATGCGTCGTTTCAGTATCGAAAGCGAACACCTTTGATTGATTCAATTTTGAAATTAAATCATCTATATCTTTTTGATTATCAACTAAATAGTATTGATGTGGCGTATTTGTAATGTTTTTATCCGCAACGGAATAAGCTGACTCTTCACCACTTCTTTCCACTTTGGAAGGCGGCGGATTTAAATTTTGTTTAGAAACGATTGGGTTTCCAAATAAATCAAGTTGTTGACTTTCAACGACTTGTGCGGGTACGTCTTCTGATTTTTCCTCATATTTTCCTAAAACCTCTTTGGCAACCGTTCGCATCGCCAATTCCTTGAAAATCGCAGACAATCGCGGTTTATCAATATCTTCGCTCACTTCACAACTTTTTGCGTCAAATTTTACAGGTACTTTTGTGTCAATTGTAGCCAATTCTTTGGAAAGCAAACCCATTTCACCATGCGTTTCGACCATTTCGCGCTGTTTTCCTTTCAATTCGTGTGCGTGCGCAACAATATTTTCAACCGTATCATACTTTTCCAACAATAAAGTAGCGGTTTTCGGACCAATCCCTTTGATACCAGGGATATTATCCACCGCGTCGCCTTGCAATCCCAAAATATCTGCCACTTGTTCAACACGCTTGATGCCCCAATTTTTCAAAATATCTTGAACGCCCAAAATTTCTACTTCATTCCCACTGCGAGCAGGTTTATATAAAAAAATGTTATCTGTAACCAATTGAGCATAATCTTTATCAGGAGTCATCATGTACACCGTAAAGCCTTCATTTTCAGCCTGTTGCGCGAGCGTTCCGATGACATCATCCGCTTCAAAACCTGCTTTTGTGATAATCGGAATTTTCAACCCTTCCAAGATTTCAATCACCCATTTCAAACCAATTGTTATATCTTCGGGTTGTGCATCGCGGTTTGCCTTGTATTCGGGATAACGCTCGTGTCGAAAAGTGTGCCCCGACAAATCAAACGCAACGGCTAAATGACTCGGTTTTTCTTTCTTCAAAACATCCAAAACAGTACGTGTAAATCCTGTTACACAAGAAATATTCACGCCATTCGCGTTGATTAACGGGCGAGCAATGAACGCATAATGAGCGCGGTACGCCAAGGCGTGACCATCTAATAAAAAAAGTTTTTTCATAAATGATTGATAATGAATGATAATCGTCTTAGTTGGAAAATATATATTATTTTACTTTGGATTTTTTGCAAAATAATTTTTATAAAACTCAAAAATCGTTGTTAAAACAGAAAACAATTCATTTAGATTTCTTAAAATAAAAATTTCTGAAAATTCGGTAAACAAGGAATCTTTTAATTGGGCAAATTGCCACACTTCACCATTTGTCACCATCCCAAAAACAGGAAGTTCGGGAGTCTGATTCACTTTTTGAACCGCCAACATCTCTAACGCACATTGCGCCCAACCACCCGTAAAATCATCCATTTTGGCTTCCACGACCGCAATAAAAGGGGCTTCAAAGACGATATTACTCAATAAGGAGCGTTTTGAAATCACATAATCGGGCGTTCCATTCAATTCTTCATTCGCATAAATAGCTTTATGTCCCCATAAAGTCAAACAATTTGTATAAGATTTCCACGCTTCTTTTAATACGGGAAAAATAATCACTTCTCGAATCGTTGCTTCCGACGAATCGAAAGGTATTTCTTTCATATCGAATGCAAGATCCTTTGCGAACCGACGCGGAGCGGCTTTTTTAACCGTTATTTTAAACGTTTCCTTGACATGATGCAGTTTATAAGCCAGTAATACCTCCCCTAAAGTTTTATATTTTTTTGTAAATGCCATTTTGAAACTTTAAAACGTAATTGCAAAATTGCTTTCTTGGAATTATGTAACAAATTTGGCTACAAAAAGATGTTACATACTATCAAAAAAGCGTCATTTTTTCAAAAAATGACGCTTTTTGTTTTATAAATATGACACAAATTTTGTTTTATTAGGTTAAAATGCTTCGCGCAATCACCATTTTCTGAATTTCCGAAGTCCCTTCATAAATTTGTGTAATTTTAGCATCGCGCATGAGTCTTTCAACGTGATATTCTTTCACAAAACCATATCCTCCATGAATTTGAACTGCTTCAACGGTATGTTTCATCGCCGCGTCAGATGCAAATAATTTCGCCATCGCCGCCGCCGTCGTGTAATCTTCGCCTGCATCTTTTATGCGTGCTGCCCGATAAACCATTAATTTCGAGGCTTCGTAATCGGTTGCCATGTCCGCCAATTTGAATGCAATCGCTTGATGTTGCGCGATCGGTTTGCCGAAAGTTTCTCTTTGTTTGGCGTAAGCCAATGCCAGCTCGTAAGCACCGCCCAAAATGCCCAAAGCCTGTGCCGCAATCCCAATCCGCCCGCCCGACAATGTTTTCATAGCGAATTTGAACCCAAAACCGTCCGCACCAATGCGATTTTCCTTCGGCACTTTCACATCATTATACATAATGGTGTGCGTATCCGACGACCGAATGCCCAATTTATCCTCTTTCGCGCCAATGACAACGCCTTTCCATTTGGTTTCGACGATTAAAACATTGATGCCCCGATGTCCCGCCGCCGCATTTGTCTGCGCAATGACCAAATGAATTTTAGAAGTACCGCCGTTTGTAATCCAATTTTTAGTGCCGTTGAGGAGGTAATGATCGCCCATATCTATTGCAGTGGTGCGTTGATGCGTCGCGTCACTGCCCGCTTCGGGTTCGGAGAGGCAAAAAGAACCAATTTTTTTACCCGAAGCCAAGTCAGGAAGATACTTTTTTTTCTGCGCTTCCGTCCCATACGTTTGCAAACCCCAGCAAACCAAGGAGTTATTCACGGACATGATGACCGAGCAAGAATTATCCACTTTTGAGATTTCCTCCATCGCCAACACGTAAGAAAGCGTATCCATCCCACCGCCACCGTATTCAGGCGCGACCATCATGCCCAAAAAACCAAATTCAGCCATCCTTTTGACCTGTTCTTTGGGATATTTGGCTTGGCTGTCGCGTTGAATCACGCCAGGTTTGAGTTCCTGTTGAGCAAAAGTGCGGGCGGCTTCTTGCACGGCGATTTGCTCCTCTGTTAATTGAAATTGCATGGTTTTATTTAATTAGAAAGTTAGAAATCAATAATTTACAAGTTTAATAAAATCAAATATTTGAAATAAATGATTTGGTTTTGCAAAGATAACTGCTAATTTTGAATTCTCCTTTCGTTCCAATCAAATAGGTATCAAAAACGAATATGTTTTATGGATAATGAATCAACCGCCTAATCGGATTGCGAAAAACCGTAGAGACAGGTCACGACCTGTCTCTACTTACAATCCTACATTCAAATCCGTTGAAGGCAAACGGAAAAGCAAAAATTTGTTTTATTTTTGATTATTTTTTGAATTATCTGATAAGAAAACACAACAAAATTAAATTGTTTTGAGCAAGATTGATATTTATTTAGAAAAAATACTAGGAGTGGATCCCGTATCACGGCGCGAGTTTTGGGACATCCTTGCAAGACTCAAAGCGCGTAATATTACGATTTTTGTATCAACGCCCTACATGGATGAAGCGTCTCGATGTGACAGAATCGCCTTGATACAAGATGGACAACTTTTGACAATTGATACATTAGAAAATATTTTGCGGGATCATCCTGCAACGATTTATTCAGTTGGCGGCGAGCGATTGTATCCAATTTCAAAAGCGTTGAAGGCGCATTCAGCAATAAAAAGTTGTTTTGCATTTGGAGAAAATCTACATATAACGTTGAAAGATGATTCAAAGTCGCTTGAATTTTTAAAGCAAATCATTGAAAATCAAGGTTTTAAAAATATTAAAATTCAACAAGTGAAACCCAATATTGAAGATGTATTTATTGCATTCATGCGGTCATCTGCCACGAATTCAACAAATTAACGCTAATCCAATCAGAATCATTCGTGAAAATTTGTCAAATTCGTGGCTTAAAATAATTTATTATGAGCGAAATTATTATTCAAACGGAAAACTTAACGCGCAAATTTGGAACTTTCACCGCCGTTGATAACATTACTTTCCATGTCACAAAAGGTGAAATTTTTGAATTTCTCGGCGCGAACGGTGCGGGCAAAACAACCGCAATGAAAATGCTTTGTGGCTTGTTAAATCCGACTTCGGGCAAAGGCACGGTGGCAGGTTTTGACATTTTCACTCAGACCGAAAAGATAAAACAAAATATTGGTTACATGAGTCAAAAATTTTCACTCTATGACGATTTGACAATTAGTGAAAATATTGATTTTTTCGGTGGCATTTATGGTTTAAAAAAAGAGCCGCTTTTAAATGCTAAAATGCAATTAATCAAACAATTACAATTAGAAAAAGAAGCTAATAAATTAGTTGGCTCATTACCTTTAGGTTGGAAACAGAAATTATCTTTTTCAGTTGCGATACTGCATCAACCCAAAGTAGTATTTTTGGATGAGCCGACAGGTGGCGTTGACCCGATTACGCGACGGCAATTTTGGGACATGATTTACGAAGCAGCAGCATCAGGCATTACGATTTTCGTAACAACACACTACATGGACGAAGCTGAATATTGTGACAGGGCAAGTATCATGGTAGATGGCAAAATTGCAGCACTCGGTAGTCCAAATGCGTTGAAAAATCAATTTCAAGCAGATTCGATGGATGAAGTGTTTTATCAATTGGCTCGCGGCGCGAAACGCAGCGATTAAACTCAAAATAATGTCATGAAAATATTTTTTTCCTTCATTCGTAAAGAATTCCAGCACGTCTGGCGCGACAAACGAAGTCTCTTTATTTTGATTTCGATGCCGATAATGATGATGTTAATTTTCGGTTTCGCGCTCTCGAACGAGGTCAAAAACTCAAAAATTGCCATTTTATGCCCTTCAATGGACGAAAATAGTCGCATTTTGATAGACCGACTCGACCAAAGTGCCTATTTCAGCGTCGTCAAGCGCATCAACGCACCCACCGAAATTGAAGCTTTTTTCCGAAAAAGTGAAGGGCGATTAGTCGTCGTCTTCCCTGAAGATTTCGGCACTCAACTCGCACATGACAAAAAAACAAATATTCAATTAGTTGCAGATGCGTCTGACCCAAATGCGGCGAATATTGTTATTAGTTATGCGTCTGCGATTATCCGCGATTACCAAAAAGAATTGATGGGCGATGCTGAAATGCCTTATTCCATTCATATAGAAAACAGACTACTATATAATCCACAGTCAATCAGCGCATTCATGTTTGTGCCAGGCGTGATGACCTTGATTTTAATGCTGCTCGGCGCAATGATGACCTCCATTTCCATCGTCAAGGAAAAAGAATTAGGCACAATGGAAGTTTTACTCGTCTCGCCTGTGCGACCGATTGTCGTCGTTTTGAGCAAGACGATTCCTTATGCTTTATTGTGTTTCATTGATGTCATCATCATTTTATTGATGGCACGATTTGTTTTAAATATGCCGATTCGCGGAGACATATTTTTATTATTAGTTGAATCTATCTTATTCATTTTCACCACTTTATCATTAGGTTTGCTCATCAGCAACAGTGTCGAACAACAACAAGTTGCCATGTTTATTTCACTTGTTGGGCTGTTGATGCCGAGCTTAATTTTTACAGGATTCATGTTTCCAATTGAAAATATGCCTTTACCTATGCAAATTATTAGTAATATCGTTCCAACCAAATGGTATTATAAAATTTTAATGAGCATTATGGTAAAAGGTTTGGGCTGGCAACACGTATGGAAAGAAACTTTAATTTTAATGGCAATGACAACCCTATTATTAGGAATGGCTATCCGAAAATTCAAAATCAGGCTCGCATGAAGACTATAATTATCATTCTTCGCAAAGAATTTAGACAAATTTTTCGCAATCCGTTGATTTTGCGCATGATTTTGATGATGCCGATTATCCAACTAATTGTGTTGCCATTGGCGGCAGATTACGAAATCAAATCCATTCAATTGAGCGTCGTGGATCAAGATCATTCGACCTATTCGCAACGATTGATTCAAAAAATGATTGCGGGCAATTATTTTCAATTAGTGGATATTTCCAATGATTATCGCCAATCGTTGGAAACGGTTAAAAACAATCAAGCAGATTTAATTTTGACAATACCACTTTTTTTTGAAAAAAATTTGGTTAAAGATAGTAAAACAACCATTCATTTGGCAGCGAATGCCATTAATAGTCAACGCGGCGGACTTGCGCAATTGTATGCGGGTCAAATTATTGGTCAATTCAATCAAGAAATCCGTGAACAATGGATGCTCCTGCCTAAAAATTCAGAAATGCCAACCATTGAAATTTTCTCTCAAAACCGTTATAATCCAACCAATAATTACAAATTGTTTATGGTTCCAGGTATTTTGGCGTTATTGGTGACGATGATTGGTTCGTTGATGTCTGCTTTGAATATCGTTTCAGAAAAAGAAAAAGGAACGATTGAACAAATTAATGTTACACCAATTCAAAAATATCAGTTTATTATTGGGAAATTAATACCATTTTGGGTATTAGGTTTGGTATCCTTGACATTGGGCTTTTTGGCGAGTTATCTGGTTTATAGCATTATTCCATTAGGTTCATACTTTACGATTTTTTTATATGCGAGCGTGTATTTGTTAGCCGTTTTGGGCGTAGGATTATTGTTAAGTACCTTCGCAGATACACAACAACAAGCTACTTTATTAGCTTTTTTTATAATGATGATGTTCGTTTTGATGGGCGGATTGTACACGCCGATTGAAAGCATGCCCGAATGGGCGCAAAAAGTATCGCAATTTTTACCACCCTCGTATTTTATCAAGGTCATTCGCGCAGTCGTTTTGAAAGGCAGTGGTCTGAGTGATTTGAAACATGAGTTTTTAATAACATTTATAATAGGCTTGGTTATCAATGTTTTAGCTATTTTGAATTACCGAAAACGCGCCGCGTAATGTCATTCAAAAATGATTAGGCATATTGATAATGTTCATTATTATAGGCTCTGCGTTTTCCACAAAATGTTTTACGAATCCCTTTTGTGAAATATTATATTGAATTTAGCCATTTTTGATGTTAAATATTTTGCTTTTTTTATTTAAAAATCATTCTACATTTGTACCTTGAATTTATGGTATTTTAAATAAAAAAAACAACATTATGAGAATTAATTATTGGCAAAATTTTGAAGAAAGCCATTTCTACCACATTTACAATAGAACTGTTGGTAGTGAAAAACTGTTTATCTATGATAAAAATTGTGATGATTTCCTTCAGAAATGGGATAAATATTTGAAACCTTATTTAGACACTTACGCGTATTGCTTAATGGGAAATCATTTTCATTTTGTTGTATATGTTAAATTGGTGGATGAAACTGTCCTAAAAAGCATTGAAAATGAACATACTGTGAAGGCAAATCGTTTTCTTAACAACGAAATTGATTACAATACTTTTCTCGTAGATCAATTTAAACGTTTTTTTAGTGCATACGTACATAAGTTTAACAAGCAACAGAAACGACATGGCAGTTTATTGCAGGAAAAATTTAAACGGGTTCAGCTTAAAACGGAAGTTGCGGTTTTGGAAAAGATTTGCTATGTTCATCACAATCCAATTCATCATGGTTATCACGCGGTCTATGAAAACTGGAACTATTCGTCATACGATGCCTATTTGGATGATAGACTTTGTTCGTTAGAACGCGAAAAAGGATTGGTTTTATTTGGTTCAAGTCTTGATAATCGAAAACCATTTATTGAATATCATCAAATCTATAAAGAAAATTGGCGAATATGGCATCATTTAGAAAATGATATATAGAAAAAGTTCGGAAAATGTAACGTTTTCCGAACTTTTTGTTTCAAACCTAATTCAATCAATGTTGCATTTTTGATTTTTTTTAAAATTTTATTTTGCATTTTTTTCAAAAAAGCCGTTCGGGGAACGGTTTTTTCAACGATTTTCCAAAATTTTATTTTGCATTTTTTTTAGAAAAGCCGTTCCCCGAACGGCTTTTTCAACGATTTTCCAAAATTTTATTTTGCATTTTTTTCAGAAAAGCCGTTCCCCGAACGACTCTCCCGAACGACTCTTTCAAAAAAACGTTCGGGGAATGGACTTTTCAACGATTTTTCAAAATTTTATTTTGCATTTTCTTCAGAAAAGCCGTTCCCCGAACGACTTTCTCGACCCGAACGGCTTTTTCAACGATTTTACAAAATTTTATTTTGCAAAACTATCAAAAAAGCCGTTCCCCGAACGGCTTCAAATTCTATCGTTGCACCTTCGCAGGCAAACACAAGGTAGGCGGACAAACCAATTTTCGTTTAAAGCCCGCATCAATTGTCAAATTATCTTTTGCAATACCCGCCCCATTCACATCTATCACAAATACAGGTGAAAAACCAGTTTGCGCATTCGCATCTGAATCATTATTTGCGCCTGTCGCTGTTGTGGCGGTCGTCAAAGCCAAATTTGCTGTATAATAAGGTGTAGTTGTTGGAAACTTGATGTAATAATTTCCAGATGTCAAACCTTCAAATAAATAAGAACCAGATTTGCCATTAAGCGGTTGTGTCAAAACAAAATTTTGCAAAATATCATCTACGCCGCCAATTAAACCGTCTGCACCCGCCGACCACAACTCTACCCGAACGCCATCTATACCCAAATTGGCAGGTTCATCCTGCAAACCATTCCCATTATCATCAAACCAAACGTAATTTCCAATACTGCCGACATTCGGCGAGATGACAATGCTCACAGGCGACGGCTCAGAAGCCTGCAAACCACCTACCACATTATCCGCATAATCTGCGATGTAGGCGAAGGAATTCCAAGCTAATTTGTTGGTTTGAGCAGACATCGGTGCTGTCATATCCCAATATAATGTCAAAGTATCTTGTGGTTGCAAAATAAAATTTGCTCCAAAATCTAAAAACAAAGATTGCACGTCTCCAATCAGCGCAGGGGGCGTTGCTGAAAAATTCCCCGATTGACAACCAATTTGGTCTGTCATCTGAAATGCATTATCTGCCGTCAACACATTCGTACAAGGTACTTGGTCAGTTGAATATTGCACTGTATAAGGAATCGTCATACCTAAACGATTGGTTGCCAATCCATTAAGTGCAGAAGCTAAAATTGTTCGCCATTCAGATGCACCTGGATTCACACGCGGAATATTGTTCAAAACTTTTTTGTCATTGATATACGGCAGCACGTCCACAATTTTGATTTTCTTGACGGGCACATTCCCCGCATTCCAAATTTGAAGTTTATAATTCGACAATCCACCAGGAATAGTATGTCCGCTTAATGTATAAGTTGTATCTAATGAACCTTTTACATATTTTTTAGATTCTAAATAGACCGACCGTAAAACTGTATTACTCGTCGAACCCGATTTACAAAGCATATCCGTTCTCGAACCATTGAGATTAATGTCCGCCGTATCCACCACCGAACTACTACAAGTATAACTGTATGGCATCAAAGGATCTCCAACATATTGGAAAAAGATGTCATTTTTAATCGTCGTCCCCATCGGAACGCCTGGTTTGACCACTGTTTTAAACGTGATTTTCAAACCTTGCGCTGCCGTTTTTTGTGGTAAACCGTCATTCGCCGCGTAGTCGAACTTAAAACGAATTAAACTACTCGGACTTCCATTGAAATTCGGTGTAACCGTTGTCGTGAATAAATATGGCGTATTAACATAACAGTTTCCTGATTGACATGTAACTTGTTCACTACCAGTGACATAGCTCAAATTGGGGTTCAAATAATCCAATATTACGAAGTCGTTCAAAGGTGTGGATACACTATTGAAAACGGTCACTGTATAATATAAGGTGTCACCTGGCTTGACCGACGCAGGTAAACCCGTTTTTGAAAAACCTGGTTTCGCAAGCGGATACGCTGTACTTGTGAATTGCGTCGTCGCAGCAACACATAAATTATCCGATGTTGAACCATTTTGATTCAAATCTTTTACATCAATCGGTTGCGACGCACAAGTGAATTGATACGGCATCGCAGGGTCGCCCGTGTATTGAAACATTAAATCATTTTTAATATTGGTCGCTAAAATGACACTCCGTTTTAACACTGCTTTGAATGTTATTTTCAAACCTTGTGCGGCAGTTTTCAATGGAAGCCCATCATTATTCGCGTAATCAAACGAAAATCGCAATAATGTACTGTCTGTTCCTAAATAATTAGGGGTTGCCGTTGCCGTAAATACGTAAGGCGTGTTCACATAACAATTGCCCGATTGACAGGTCGCAACTGCACTGTTTGGCACATACGTCATATTTGGATTTAACGCATCTATCAACGCAAAATCATTCAATAATACATTGGTCGTATTGTACGCCAAAATTGTATAAGTCACGGTGTCAGAAGGATTTACAGTTGATGGACTACTTGACTTTGTAAAAACAGGTTGCGCCATAATCGGCGGCGAAGTTGTAAATTGTGTCGTTGCAGCAACGCATAAATTGTCAGTTGTCAGATTATTTTGATTCAAATCTTTGGTGTCAATTGGTTGTGATTTACATGTAAACTGATATGGCATCGCAGGATTACCCATGTATTCAAACATTAAATCATTTTTGATAGTTGAGCCACTCGCTACATTACTTTTTAACACCGCTTTAAACGTAATTTTCAAACCTTGTGCGGCAGTTTTCAATGGAAGCCCATCATTATTCGCATAATTAAATGAAAAACGCAATAATGTACTGTTCGTTCCTTGAAAACTCGGTGTTACGAGGGTCGTAAAATTGTATGGAGTTGTCACATAACAGTTGCCTGATTGACACGTCGCAACCGCACTATTCGCAACATATATTAAATTTGAACTCAATGTATCTATTAAATCGAAGCTATTCAGTGGAATATTCGTCGAATTATATGCAAAAATTGTATATGTTAACGTGTCCAAAGGGCGCACTATCGCAGGAGTACTCGTTTTTGAAAACGCAGGTTTCGCGGGAACGAACGCAATTACCGTGTTATTAACCGTCGCAACTTTGCAAATCGTGTCAATCGTCGAATTATTATGGTTTATATCAAAAGTATCTATAATCTTTGCCAAACATGTATAACGATATATCATATTTGTATCTCCTTTGTAATCAAACATTATATCGTTTTTAATCGTCGTATTCGCAGCAGCATTGGCTTTGACGACGGCTTTAAACGTGATTTTCAAACCTTGCGCATTTGTTTTCAAAGGCAACCCATCATTCGGCGCGTAATCAAAGGCAAAATCAAGTAACGTTCGACCACTGCCATTAAAATCTGGCGTTGCAATCGGTGTGAAAACAAATGGAGTCGTTTGATAACAATTGCCTACTTGACAAGTAACAGTCGCACTACCCGCTACATAATCCAAATTTGAATTCAAATGGTCAATAATTGTGAAATCATTTAAAGGTGTATTAAATTGATTTCCAACGAGTAACGTATAGGTAATTGTGTCCGAAGGAACAACGGTACTTGGCGAACTGCTTTTTGCAAAAGTCGGTTGCGCATAAGGCTTAATCAGCAAGACCTCTGCCGAATCTACTTCTGATAAAACACCCGTTTTATAAGTCGCATAGTTTACAGTGTTTATAGGCAATACCAACGTACTGCCGTCCAATTGCGGATTCATCACCGTTCCCGTCAACGTAATATCATTGTTGACATAACTGCCGCCAACAGGTATTACACCTGCATTGATTTTGATTGCTGAGACATAATCTGTTACCGCAAGTCCCAAAGATGAAACATTTAGTGTCGCCGCGCTCGTAAATGGGCTGCCTGCCCAAGTCGTCCAAGCACCACCGCCATTTTTTTGATAGATGACTGAAACAGGTTTTGCCGCTTTGGCAATCGTGTTACTGAGGTTGATTTTGGTCAATTTAAACATTAAAGGCATCGTATCCGTAACAAAAAACGAGTCTAAAGCGACATTTCCAGTGTTTTTAAAGTTCAAATAATAGGCTGCATTGGTTTGTCCCGCATACCATTCGGTCATATTCGCGCCCTTATGAACCGTGTAACTGGCAACCGACGCATCTAAGGTAACGCAAATTTTACCACTTTTTGTTTTGGAAGCACTCGCACAATCCGTATAATTAAGGTAACTTTGATTACAAAATTGATTGGTCGAAACGGGCGTATTGCCATTATGGTCGGGGCTAATCGCTTTGCCTTCCAAGTAAAAATTGCCAGAATTGAACGACGCGCCCGCAGGGATACTCGCCCATTCATACCGAATCGCACTCAAATAATCCGCCCCAACGAATCCTAACAAGGTGGGCACGTCTGCAATCACTTGTCCCGCCGTGAACGGGCTGCCCGTAAATGGCAACCATGCGCCACCACCATTTTTTTGATACCAAACGGTCAACGGATTGGAAGGAGTCGCGCTGCCATCAAACCCAAAACTCGCCGCAGTTACATTAAAACCAATAGGTAATGTATCTGATAAAATTACATTTGTAATCGCCGAAGTCCCTGTATTGCTCAAACTGAAACAAAATTGCTCATTATGAAATGCATCGTTTACATACCAAATCGGCGCGGGCGAACACGCCGAAAAATTAACGATACAGGTGCTGGCAGTCAAAGTATGGGTTGCAGTGCTGGTAATTTGAATAGGATTTCTAAAATTACCATTGCCATAAGCAACATTATTGACCGAATTGCCCGCCGAAAATGCACCTATTGGATAGCGAACACGCACATAATAGGTCAAACTATTGCCTTTTGTGACCGTAACAGGTGGAAATGTAACCAAATTGTTTACATCTACTGTCACCCCTGCGACGGCTGCCCCTGCGCTATTCGTCGCAGCAACGAAAATCGCATTGGCAGGCAATTGGTCGGTAATGACGTAATCCGTCAAGGAAGTGATGTAACCATTATTTTTTGTGACCAATTTATAGACCGTTTCTTCGCCAACCGTTCCGCCCGAAAAAAAGGTTTTGGTCAAAGTCGGTGCTTTTTCCAAAACTTGAACGGGCGGGGCGGTCACAACTGCAAGCAAAACGCCATTATCATAAAGGCGAATTTTGTTTAAAAAACTGGTGTCAGGCACCGCCGTACTGTTAAATTGGCAGATAACCGAAAACGCACCCGTCGCACCATCGGGCAAAGTGGCAGCACTCCATGTTACAGTCCTATCGGTTGCATTATAAACGCCCGTGCCGAATCCGCCGCCGCCTGGACTGCTAACCCAATTGACCCAAGTGGGCAAAGTGTCAATAATGGTGACATTGGTGTAATTATGGAGTGCGCCCAGGTCAGGAGTCGAAAAAAAGATGTCATACGTGTAATTTGTACCTTGATAGACGGTGCCTACTTGTGGAATTTTTTGTAGAGATGGTTGAGCAAAAAGGCTCGTTTGCACGCCACAAATAAATAATATTAAATTTAAATAATTGCGTAATTGATTCATTTTCATATAAATATATTTTCATACAACCATGTAATAACACTGAATGCCATAAGGTAAACCTTACAGCATTCAAATGGATGATAGTTCTATGCTTTTAGAAATTTGAGTTATTATTTTTATTATGAATTTGTCGAATATTGAATGGACTGGAGTGCTTCCGTACTAAAACAGTGGCAAGATATTGACTGTCACAAGTTGAATGTAAAATGCAAATTTAATATTTGTGACATGGTAATCAATTTTTTGATAAAAAATTTTCCAAGAAAAATGATATTTTTACGCTTATTTTGACAAAAAATTCAAAAATTAGCATCATCATTGCCAAAATTTTCTAAAAAAATAGTAATATTATGAAATTTGCCGACTATACCTATACGCGCCCCGATATGAAACGTTTAACAGAGCGTTTCCAAAAACAAGTGGCGGCTTTGGGCGATGCAGCCTCCGCAGTTGTAGCTAACAAAGCACTTACAGGCATTAATCGCCTTCGAAATGAGTTTAGTACGATGCTAAACTTGTGTTATATTCGTCATACGACGGACACGCGAGACCTTTTCTACGAGGGCGAACAAGCGTTTTTTGATGAAAACACGCCTCGTTTTGAAGCATTGGTTAATGAATATTATCAAAAATTGGTTGCATCACCGTTCCGAAACGACTTGGAAGCCAAACATGGTAAACAATTATTCAACCTTGCACAATTGGCGTTGACTACTTTTCAACCCGCGATTTTGACCGATTTGCAGGAGGAGAATAAATTATCGGGCGAATATGTCAAAATTAAAGCGGCTGCGAAAATCCCATTTCAAGGAAAAGAATATAATATTTATGGCATTCAAGTATTGGAATGCGGGACTGATAGAGCGATTCGAAAAGCGGCAAGTGAGGCAAAATGGCGTTTTTTTGAGGAAAATGCGGATAAAACAGGTGAAATTTATGATAAATCGGTGCATGTTCGGCACAATATGGCGAAAAAATTGGGTTATGACAATTTTATCACGCTTGGTTATGCGCGCATGATGCGTTCGGATTATGATGCAAAAATGGTAGCGAATTATCGGAAACAAGTTTTAGAATTGATCGTTCCATTGGCGCAAAAGTTGTTGGAACGGCAGCGGCAACGCTTGAAATTAGATAAATTGAAATATTATGATGAAGATTTTAAGTTTACATCAGGCAATCCGACTCCAAAAGGCGATGCTAATTTCATTCTGAATGGCGCGGAAAAGATGTATTCGGAACTTTCAAGCGATACAAATCGCTTTTTTCAAATGATGAAAAATAATGATTTGATGGATTTGGTCAATAAAGAAGGCAAATATCCGAGTGGTTATTGCACGTATATTCCAAATTATCAATCACCTTATATATTTTCTAATTTTAATGGGACGAGTGGTGATATTGATGTTTTGACGCATGAAATTGGTCATGCGTTTCAAGTTTATTCGGGTCGCAAAACCGCGATTGGCGAATATAATTGGCCCACAACCGAAGCGGCAGAAATCCATTCGATGAGTATGGAATTTTTTACATGGCCTTGGATGCCGTTATTTTTTGGCGCGGATACGCCCAAATATCATTACGAACACCTGACGAGTGCGATTTTATTTTTGCCTTATGGCGTGTCAGTGGATGAGTTTCAACACTTTGTATATGAGAATCCTTTTGCATCTCCGCAGGAACGCAATGTGGCGTGGCGCGAAATTGAAAAAAAATATATGCCACATCGGGATTATGATGGCAATGCTTTTTTGGAAAATGGCGGTTGGTGGCATAAGCAAAATCATATATTTCAACATCCGTTTTATTATATTGATTATACATTAGCGCAGATTTGCGCATTTCAATTTTGGAAAAAAGACCGCGAAAATCATAAAAAAGCTTGGGCAGATTATACGCGGTTGTGTCGGGCGAGTGGCACACAATCGTTTACGGAATTGGTCAAATTGGCGAATTTGCAATCGCCGTTTGAAGATGGCTGTGTGGCGAGCGTGATTGGCGAGTTGGAAAAATGGTTGGATAGTGTAGATGATTTTAGTTTTTGAGGGCTCGTAACAGTGTTAAAATAATTGAACATTATTTAACAAAATTGCACATTTATTTGTCAGTTTAATAATAATGTGTAACTTTGTCCCATGATAACGATACAGGAAGCTGGTAAAATATTAGGAGTGACACCGAAAACCCTTCGTTTATGGGAAAAAGAAGGAAAAATTCAATGTTACAAAACGGACGGCGGGCATAGACGCTACCAATTGAGCGAATTATTAAGTGGTACGAAAAAGACATCCTTGACCGTTGCTTATGCTCGGGTTTCGAGCCATGACCAAAAAAAGGATTTAGAGAGGCAATGCCAAGTCTTAGAAATTTATTGTGCGAGTAAAGGTTTTGATTTGGAACTGATTAGTGACTTGGGAAGTGGTCTCAATTATAAGAAAAAAGGGTTGATACGACTCATCAAACTCATCTGTTCGAAGCAAGTAGATCGCTTAGTGATAACGCACCAAGATCGCTTGTTAAGATTTGGAAGTGAGTTAATCTTTAGTTTATGCGAACATTTTGGGGTAGAGGTTATTATTATTAACCGAACCGAAGATAGTAGTTTCGAAGAAGATTTAGCGAAAGACGTTTTAGAAATTATTACTGTTTTTTCCGCAAGATTATATGGCAGTCGAAGCCACAAAAATAAAATCATTATAGAACAATTAAAAGATATTTCCAAAGATTTAAAATGAAATCCTTAAAAATACGCTTAGAAATGAATCATAAAGAACGCACCCTTGCCGCACAACATGCAGGGGCGGCACGCTATGCGTATAATTGGGGATTGGCAAAAAGTCAAGAGGCTTATCAAGCGGGAAGAAAACGTCCGAGTGCGGTGGATTTACACAAATCTTGGGTGATTCATAAAAATACGGAAGCTGTATGGGCAAAAGAAGTGTCCAAATGCGCTCCCCAACAAGCCTTCCGCAATTTAGAGACCGCGTATAAACGTTCGTTTCAGATGAAAAACGTTCGTTTAACTGCCCCGCATCGGGTGGCTCCGATGTAGCGAAAACGTGCCGACAGGGATTCTCTTAAAAAATGTAACCGTTTCTCGGCAAGCCGATCATTGGTTTGTGAGTTTTAAGGTTCCTTATGCCCGAAAAACGCAACCCCTTGAAACGCAATCGATTGTAGGAGTTGATTTAGGAATTAAGACGCTGGCAACCGTTAGTGAGGGAACCGTTTTTGAAAATCGTCGCCCTTATCGTCAGCAGAAACGAAAGTTACGGTTGGCACAACGCCAAGCGAGTAAAAAATATATTCGAGGTAAATGTTCGAAAGACCAAAGTAAAAATTATCAAAAGGCGAAAGCAAAAGTTGCCCAAATTCATTACAAAATTGCGTGTATTCGCAAAGATGCTTTACATCAAGTCACCACGAAACTTGCCCAAAACCACAGCGAAATCGTGATCGAAGATTTGAATGTAAAAGGCATGAGCCGAAATCACAAATTGTCCAGCGCGATTTTAGATGGCGGATTTTATGAATTTCGCCGTCAACTCACGTACAAATGTGATTGGTATGGCTCGACATTGACCGTTGTAGACCGATTTTATCCTTCGTCCAAGACTTGTTCGGGTTGTTCGAAGGTCAAAAAAGAGTTGGCTTTAAACGAACGCACCTATTGTTGTGAGCATTGTGGGTTGGAAATCGACCGCGACCTCAATGCCGCAATCAATTTAAGAAATCAGTCCGTGAGTTACACGGCTGTCAATGCCTGTGGAGTGTCCAAACCGCCTGACGACTCGCTCGTTGGGGACCCAGTGAAGCAGGAAGCAGATTGCGAAATTGAAAATGTTCAAGATTGTGTAAGTTCTGCGTAACGGAATCCTATATCCCTATGTGTTTGCATTTTTGCACTAATCGCCATTGAAAACGCCTGCGTTATCATAGTACAAAAAATGCCAAAGCGTCTGTCCGACGGCACGCATCGTACTTTTATCAATATGATCCATACCATTATCAAGATGCGTATGATGATATTCCGCCAAAAAACGGTCGGCAGGATAATTAATAATATCAATCATCGGAATGCCAGCGATTTCATTGACAAATTTATGGTCATCAATGACCGCATCTTTGGAAGGCTCATCCACAAAAAGTTGCATATAGCCCAATTGGCGCGCCGTTTTCCAAACATTTGTAACCGTTTGCGCCCCGCGTTGCATTGAAAGTTGCTCTTTTGGGAAGCGCGCATTTTTTGCACCCACCATATCTAATAAAATCGCATGTTTCGGGCGATAACTCGGCGCGTGCGGATTTCGCGCCCAAAATTGCGACCCTTGACACCAAGACTCTGTATTTTGATTGCTTCCCCAATCTTCCGCATCGAAAAAAATGAAGTCAACTCCAAATGAGCTGCTATCTTTTTGCACCATTGCCGCCATTTCTAACAAGATACCTACGCCCGTTCCTGCATCATCCGCGCCCAAAATAGGTTCTTTTTGCAATTTTGCGTCTGGGTCGCGGTCAGCTGCGTGGCGCGAATCCCAGTGCACAGCAAATAAAATTCGGTTTGGCTTAGAAATGTTGTACGAAGCGATGATATTTGTACAATTTGTTTCTTTTCCATCTGGTGTTTTTGCTTTGAACGGTTGTTCAAGGACGCTCGCACCCCGCGTTTTGAGTTCCGAAACGAGCCATTGACGCACCGCTTCATGTCCTTTGGTGTTAAAATGCCGTTGACCGAAAGTCAATAATTTTTCCGTTAGCGCGTAAGCCACGTCTGCATTGAACGTCGCTTTTACATCAGGATACGCCATTTTTGTAGGCGGCGGTGGTGCAGCAACACTGTTTTCCGTAGGCTGATCCTTAAGGCATTTCAATAAATTAGGAGCTACCATTGCAAAAACAATGATGCCTACAATCCAAGTCGTTTTGTTTTTAAACATTGATAATCAATTAGTTAGTTAGTTAGTTGGTTAGTTAGTTGGTTATCATAACTTACATTACTGAGTTGTTAAAGTTGTAATATGTAAAAAATAGATTGATAATCCATTATTTACATATTACAACTTTAACAACTCAGTAGTGTAATCATAACTAACCAACTAACCAACTGGCAACTGCATTTGTATTTTTTCAATACGTCTTTTATTGACAGATAATACTTTAAGCGTATATTTGCCATAAACCAATTCGGTATCCGCCTTTGGGAAACCACCATGCAATTCCAAAATCAGACCTGCCAATGAATTAGAATCGCCTTTGCCCGCTTCAAACGTTTCAGTATCCACTTTCAACACGCGAGACACATCATTTAACAATGTTTTTCCGTCAAAAATGTAAGTAAAATCATCTATTTTTTTAAAATCAACCTCCAATTCATCATCAAATTCATCTTGAATCTCGCCAATGACCTCCTCCATAATGTCTTCCAACGTCACAATACCCGCGCTACCACCATATTCGTCCACCACTATCGCCAAATGCATGCGTTCCTTACGGAAATCTTTCAACAAATCGTGTATTTTGCGACTTTCGGGCACGTAAATCAAATTAGGACGCACTAAGGATTGCCATTCATAATTATCGGGTTCAAACAAATGATCTATTAAATCTTTTGCATATAAAATACCTGTCATATTATCAAAATCTTCATCAAAAACGGGCAACCGACTAAACCCACATTCTCTAACAATTTGTAGCACCTCTTTGTACGACAACCGAAAATCAATGCCCACCACATCCATACGCGGGCGCATGACTTGCTTGACAGACACATCATTGAATTTAACAATGCGTTTCAAAATATCCACTTCAGTTTCGGCATCTATATCGTTGCGAACCGTCAATTCGATGGCTTCATCCAAGTCATCTGCGGTCATTTGATTGTTCGCGCCTGCCATTTCTAAGCGTTTTTCGACATATTTGGTGGTTTTTATCAAGAAATTCGATAAAGGTTTGAATAAAGAGGACATCAAACTCAAGGGCGTTGACATGAATCGGGCTAATGAAATTTTGTTAATCGTCGCATATGTTTTCGGCACGACTTCGCCAAATAGCACCATTAAAAACGTCACGCCGACCACATTCACGCTAAAAGAAAGTCCTTTTTCCCAACTTTCAATACTTCCTTTGTGAAACAAATTGTAGAAAAAGGTCGCCAATCCGCGATATAAAGACGGCGGCGAAAGGCTCGCCAACAAAAAATCCGATAACAAA
>JBEEMZ010000043.1:0-25013 GCA_041192405.1 Bacteroidota bacterium
GGTGAATTATTTTAAGAAAAATGTGTATCATTGCACCTTAATTTGAATCAACTTATCACAATGAATTTTTTTTTTAGCCAAGTATCCATATTATTAGTTTGCGCCAATCTTTCTGTACATGCGCAAGCTCCAAAAGAAGTTATCACCTTACTCGCCCGACCTGCTGAACCGTCCAAAGACATGGAGCAGGAACACGCAGGCAGCAATCCTTCTTTATTGAATTTGGGACGTAAATGCGTGTATTTGCCGTCATTAGGTTTGAATGTAAATCATAATGCGTTCTCATTGGAACAATTGATTGTCCCAATTGATGGTAGAAATTATATTTCGTTTAAAAACATTTTGCCGAATTTAGTTGCAAATAATCAATTGAATTTTCGTGGTTCTGTCCAAACGTTGGGTTTTAGCAAAGGTTTTGGCAATTGGGCAATTGGGGTAAATCACGCGTTTCGCAGTTACGGCACGAGCGAATTGAACCATAATTTACTCGAAATTCTCGGACAAGGCAATGCACATTTAGTGGGACAAACCGTTGTGATTCAAGGGAATATGTATGCAGGCACGTATTCCGAAATCGGCATTTCGGCAGCGTATCAAGTCAAAAGCAATTGGACAATCGGCGCACGAATCAAAATGCTCAATGGCATGAGTGGTCTTTTCGCAACAGGCAATGGAACACTTTTGACCGATACGGCACACTATGCGTTGAAAATGAACAATAATTACATCGTAAAAAATTATGGTATGACTGAAACTTTGCCGATTACAAGTCGCATGTTTTCGGGCAATATCGGTTTTGCATTGGATTTAGGCGCGACGTATGTGAATGAACGCATGACGATTTCAATCGGTTTAGAAGATTTGGGCAGCATCGCTTGGAAAAAAGATGCAGGTGGTTTTACGGTGAATGGCACTGCCACTTATTCGGGTTTGAAAACCAATGATTTCTTTAAATTTGACTCGTTGAATAGTGGTTTTATTCGAGATACACTCAGAAAATTATTGAATGTGGTGGATAATAATGCTGCTACAAGTGAAAATTTGCCGATGCGCGTGTCTGCGAATGTGTTTTATCGGTTGCCAAATGATTACGAAGTGGGTGGAAATTTGTATTTTGATGCGCTGCATGGCGTGAATCATTATGCCGTTTCACTTGTTGGAATGAAGCAAGTGATACCGAATTTGAAAGTGGGTTTGCGCTATACGATGCGCGGCAATTCATTTGATAATGTTGGTATTCAAACAGTTATAAATTTGAAATCATTGTATATTTATGCTTCAACGGATAATATTTTAACGCTTTTTAATCCATTTGGTGCAAAACAAGCGGCGGCACGGATTGGTATGAATGTTTTATTTTAAAAATATTGTAAAAAAACATATCAATATTAGTCTATTGTTGTAAACACATATGAGACACAAGGCATCTATTAAAAAAGTATCTTATGTCTCTTATGCTCTATATGTTTGCAAGTTTGAAAACCAAAGGCAGCAATGTCAGACGTTTTTTGTAAAAAACGTGGTACTTATCGAATAAAATAGCTGTTTGTGGTAGCAAATCAAATATTGTAGGAACGATTTTTATAAAATTAAATTTTGATTTTTTTATAATTGCAGCGCAAACGTACAAATTTGATTGAAATTACACTTCATTTTCCAAAAAAAAATTTACTTTTGCCCCATGAAAACGCAACGTGCCTTATTAATCATCCTCGACGGTTGGGGACTTGGCGTGAAACGCCGTGCTGATGCGCTCGCGCTCGCAAAAACCCCATTTATCAACAATCTGTATCAAAAATATCCATCTGCCGAACTCGTCACATACGGAGAAGCGGTCGGTTTGCCCGAAGGTCAAATGGGCAATTCCGAAGTTGGGCATTTGAATATTGGTGCTGGACGGATTGTCTATCAAGAATTGGTGCGCTTGAACAAAGCGGTGCGCGAACGCACTTTGCACCAAAATCCTATCCTTTTGGACGCGCTGAGATATGCCAAAGATGCAGGTAAAAAAGTGCATTTGATTGGTTTAGTTTCGGATGGCGGTGTTCATTCCCACATCAATCATTTAAAAGCTTTATGCGAAATCGCTGATAATCAACAAGTTACGACGTATATACACGCGTTCACAGATGGGCGCGATTGCGACCCGAAAAGTGGTTTCAGCTTTTTGAATGATTTGCAGAATGGTTTAAAATCGTATCCTAACGTGAAAATAGCATCTGTTATCGGGCGGTATTACGCGATGGATAGGGATAAACGCTGGGAACGCATTAAACTTGCTTATGATTTGTTGGTACATGGCACGGGTACGCCTGTGACCGATTTGGGTGCGGCGATTCAACAAAATTACGCCGCAGGTGTAACGGACGAGTTTTTGAAACCCATGATTTTGGATAAAAAAGGTATGATTGAAAAGGGTGATGTGGTGATTTCATTCAATTTTAGAACGGATAGACCGCGTGAAATTGCAGAAGTTTTATCACAACATGATATGCCTGAACATAATATGTATAAAATTGATTTGAAATATGTTACGATGACGCGTTATGACGATACTTACAAAAAGGTGTCTATTTTATACGACAAGGATAATTTGAAAGAAACGATGGGCGAAGTCGTGAGCAAAGCTGGTTTAACACAAGTTCGGATTGCGGAAACGGAAAAATATCCACATGTAACGTTTTTCTTTTCGGGCGGGCAGGAAAAACCGTTTGTCGGTGAAACGCGCATTTTAGTACCTTCGCCGAAAGTGGCAACCTATGATTTGCAACCTGAAATGAGTGCCAATGGCATTACTGAAAAAATTATTGAGAATATTCAAGATGAAAAACCAAATTTTATTTGTTTGAATTACGCAAATACAGATATGGTTGGGCATACAGGCGTATTTTCGGCGGCAGTGAAAGCGGCTGAAGTGGTTGATGGCTGTGTTAAAAAATTGGTAACAGCAGCTTTGAAAGCAGCTTATGAAATCATCGTTATCGCCGATCATGGCAATTCGGATTATATGATTAACGAGGATGGTTCTCCTAACACGGCACACACGTTAAATCCTGTACCTTGTATCTACGTTTCTAAACATGCGAAAGGCAAAAAAGTGAAAAATGGGAAGTTGGCAGATATTGCGCCGACGTTATTGGGTTTATTGGGTGTTGCGCCGTCGTCGTTGATGGACGGTGAAAATTTGATATATTGAAAACGATTTTGGAAAAGTTTTGAGTTAGGATGCTGATGATTTTAAGGATTCAAAAGATTTTTTTAAGTTCAAATGAGTGCTTTTCAACTAAAAATATCCTTTGAATCCTTAAAATCAGCATCCTAATTCAAAACTATTGCCTCCATTTAGCGAGCCATTTTGGATATTTGCTGCTCAACAATCCTTGCGCCCAAGTCCCGTACCAAGCATAATGAATCCGTCTTTCATGCTCAATCTCAGATAATTTGTCTTTTTGAACTCCGTCACGACCCGAAAAGAATGGCTTTTGCGTCTTCAAATCGTAAAAACGCGCCCAAATCACAGCTGTTACATCAGGTTTCAAAACAATATCTTGTCCAAACTCCAATTTGGAATCAAAAATTCGTTCTGCTTTGAAACCAACTATTTTAATCGAATCCAAAAAGGTAATGCCATATATAATTGCATTGCGTACCGCTACATTGGGTTCGTCCAATTCCATCAAAAAATCAAGGATTCCAACACTTTCGCTCCCACTAAACGACGGTAATTCAAAAGTCCGCGCCTGCACAGGCGAAAAATCAGTAAAATGATGTTGCGCACACCAAAGCGTAGGCTTACCTTTTATAACAATTTGTGTTTTTAAAATACAATCAACCCCGCGCTCAACCGCCGCGATTGCCTGTGCACGTTGCGGATAGCCGATTGCGTCATAAGGCGGTTTGCCCGATGCAACCTCTTTCAAAGTGGTCAACGTTTGAATCATTGCATTATCATTATAGGTGATATGTTTGCGATAACTCGACGTATCGGGATAAAATTGTGGAAAACCACCATTTTGATATTGCATTTTTAACAAATAACCAATGCCCTTTTCAGCCGCTTCCTTATATTTTGGATTTCGAGTCACCTTATACGCTTGAGCTAAATGTTTAATTTCACGATTCGTCGCATTATTGTCAATCGTTGCATCATTGCGCCCTTTATCATCGGCGATAGTCGCTCGTAAAGTGTTGTCCCACAATTGATTATAAGGTGGCGGCTGCGTTTTGCCATCTAACATTTTCGCCCAACCGCCATCATTTCGTTGCGCAATAAGCATATTTTCAGCAATGATGTCTTGCGAAGTCGCGGGTGTGGCAGCAGGCGCATTTGCCACTTTCGGCAAACCATAATCACTTTTTGTCTTAGGGGGCAAAGGTATCGTATTCCAACGCTCTTTCAAAGTCCAATCTGCATTAATTTGTTTAGCAATTTTTTTATCTAAATTGTCTTTATGCCAACCAAAATCACCGCTTTCTCGATGGCAATTATAATAAAAAACACGTTTCTCCCAAACCAATTGAGTATCTTTGCGCACTTTGTAAATATCGCCATCCGCCATTTCTTTTGAAAATTTGCAATTCACCAAATAAAATTGCGCATCTCTATGAAAACGACCTAATTTAAATCCTTTATCGCCGACAAAACGACAATTTTTCAAAACAGTTTTAGCCGATTCAGTGCCAGTGCCATCATGCCAAATTGCAGCATTTTCGTTATGACAAATAAAATAACAATTTTCTGCATACGCCCATCCGCGAGGACAATAAAAATCAACCGCGCCCTCCATCGTACAGTCCAAAAATTTAAAAGTGCCATTATCAACGTCCCAAGGACTCACCGTATCGCCGCCCCAACTATGAAAATTGCATTTTTGAACGGTCAATCGTTGCGTCGTCGGCATGCAGCGTAACGCAAATTGATGCCCATCTTTACGCGTGATTTTGGCAACACCGTCGCAAATAAAGGTTGAATCGCCTTTCGCCACAAAACCGAAATCATTGATAATCAACAAGTTAACAAGCGTAATATCTTTGGCGCGAATGTTCATGGTTCCTGCGCCCCAATCATCTTTATTGCTACAACGGAAGATTTCACGCGATTCGGAATAAATAATTTTCACAACGCCTTCATCTGTCCATTTGCCACCTAATTGAGGTGTTTTTTCGCCTTGAAGCAAAATATTATGTTTTTGAAGCCATATTTTTTCTCGGTAAACGCCCCTTTTAATGAAAATCACACGCTGAGTCGTGGCAGAATCAGGCAAACTATTGATAGCCGCTTGAATCGTCGTGAACTGTCCCGAACCATCCGCCGCTACAACGATTTTTTGAGCGATGGCATTCAAAAAAGCCACACAAAAGAAAATTATAAATATAATTTGTTTCATATAAGAGTATTGAATCATACTTGAAAAGCAATTTTAAAAAATTAGTAGAAACTTTAAAATATACATTAAACCATGCAAAAATGTTGTTTTCCACACAAACAACCAAATTTTTTGCATTACTATTTTGGATTTATAAAAAAAATACCCAATATTTAAACCTTTTAAAATCAAATTTTTAAATCATTCAATAAATAAGCAACCATACAAGTTGAACAAGCGTTTGGTATCAAAATAAAAGATGAACCTATGTCCCAGATGTACCTATGTGTTCGCAAAAATGCAACTTCTTTCAATTTAGCATGTCTTTGAGTTTACGATATTTTCAAAAAAAAATGAAAGTTCAAAAGCAATTTTTAAATGTTTTAAAAATGTAAATAATTGATTTTCAATAAATTACATTTCTATCCAAAATAATAAATAATTTTTCTTTCATTTTAAATGAAAATTGTTGAATGAAAATTTGGATTTTGTTTAACTCTATCTTAATTTTGCTTCGACAAAACAAGAACAAAATAAATTCTTGTTTGAAATCACCCGAATTTTTTATATATAAATCTTACGCATGATGTCAACGCTCGAATTCAATAACCGTTTAGATGCAATGAGTGCTTTGTTACACGCTTTTGCCTACAATCTGACCAAAAACATGGAGGATGCAAAAGATTTGTTTCAAGAAACCGCATTTCGCGCTATGACGAATCGGGATAAGTTTCGGCTTGGAACGAACTTCAAAGCATGGACTTTTACGATTATGAAAAATATTTTCATCAACAATTATCGTAAAAAAATCAAAGCGAATACGATTACCGATGCTACGGATAATCAATTTTATATCAACTCGCCAATGGTTTCGATTCCGAACCAAGCCGAATCAGACATTATGATGCAAGAATTGACGGGTATGGTGGAGGCTTTGGATGTGAGCATTCAAGTGCCGTTTGTGATGCATTATCAAGGTTACAAATATCAAGAAATTGCAGACGATTTAAAATTGCCTTTAGGAACGGTGAAAAGTCGAATTTTCTTTGCGCGCAAGGAATTGAAAGACAAAATTAATCATCGGTATGATGGTTTAGGCAAGTTATATAGTCGCAATATCATGGAAGAAGTCGAAGAAAATGGGTAAAAAGCCCATTTAAAATAGTTAGGATTAGTTTGATTTTTCATAATAGAGGGTGTAATTGGTGACAGCAGTGCTTCTGCTGTCACTTTTTTTTATAGATAAAATTTTAGTATATGATAAAAAAGCGGTAGGTGATTGGGAAAATCGGATTTTTTTGGGCTTGGGTTCCTAAATTCGAGCAAAAAATCAAAAAAAATACTTTTGGCTCAATTTGTTATTCTATTGAATTGTTAAAGTTGCAATATGTTTTTCCCCGCAAATTTCGCCCATTTTTCCGCAGAAAAAGGTTTCAAAAGAAAATCGGTGAAATATAGGAAAAAACACTATTGATAACCAATTACTTATACATTAAAACTTTAACAACTCAGTTAGAATATAAATTGGTAAAATGCTAAAAATAATCAAATGGACTATTGTATAGGTGGATTAATAAATTACCTTTGTGCGTTTTATTCAACGGGGTTGTGAACAAACCTATCTTCCTCTAAAATAAATCTTTCATAGATTATACTTTTTTAACTAAAACAACCTTAAAAATTTCCATGAAAATCGCATTTATCATGGATCAATTTCCGCGTTTGACCGAGACTTATTTCCTCGACCAAATGACGGGTTTGATTCGCGCAGGACATGAAGTCGATATTATTGCCACGACTCCAAGTGGTCAACCAAAAGTGCATCCTGATGTTGAAAAGTTTCAACTCATGGCAAGAACTCGATATATGGGTTTTCATACGCATTTGCCCGCTAACCGCCTTCACCAAATTTTAAAAGCAACATGGCATGTTTTAACCAATTTTCATAAAGCTCCTTTGCAAATTGCCAAATGTTTAAACGCATCTGCTTATGATTGCCACACTTTAGACCTGTATTTGCGGGTCGTTTACGGCGGCATTTTATTCGCAACGGGCAAAAATGAATATGATATTGTGCATTGTCATTTGGGCGGTTCGGGATTAATGGGCGTTGCGTTGCGCAAATTGGGCATTTTGAAAGGCAAAATCGTTACTACTTTTCATAGCGCGGATGCGTATGTGTATCCACATCGCTGGGGCCCCGAATTTGAGGTGTATAAAACCTTGTGGCCCAATACCGATTTGTGTACAGTTTCGTCGGATTATATGAGTCAAAAAATTCAATCGTTGGGCGCGAATGCGGCAACAATTCGCAAATTGCCTGTTGGCTTAGATTTTACAAAATTTATTTTCAAGGAACGCAAAATGGGTTCCGATGGTATGATTCAAATCGCTACCGTAGCACGTCTGGCTGAAAAAAAGGGCTTGGGATACTCGATTCGTGCGATTGCGCAAGTTTGCAAAGCCTCCAAATTACCAATCGTTTATAAAATCGCAGGCGAAGGTCCCGAACGACCTCAATTAGAACAATTGATTCGCGAATTAGGGATGGAAAAACAGATTCAATTGTTGGGTTGGTGCGCTCAACCCGAAGTCACACAATTATTGGCAGCATCACATCTATTTGTTTTGCCAAGCGTCACCGCGAAAGATGGTAATAAAGAAGGACAAGCCTTAGTGATTCAAGAAGCGCAAGCCGTTGGTTTACCGTTAGTTACGACGATTCATAACGGGATTCCAGAAGGTTTGTTGGATAAAATATCAGGTTTTCTTGTACCCGAACGCGATGTCGAAGCGATGGCAGATAGGATTCAATTTTTAGTGTCGCATCCAGAAGTTTGGATTCCAATGGGCAAAGCAGGACGTGCTTTTGTAGAGCAAAATTACGATATTAACAGGTTGAATGATAAATTATTGCAATATTATGGTGAGTTAATTCAAAAATAATTAAAACAAATGCTGTCAAATACCTCTCCACTACAAGCGGAACGAACCGCGATTCGCAAAAAAGGTAAAATTATCATTGAAAAAATGAGTGCGCAATTGACGGTTTTGAATGGTCCGTTCAAAGGATTGCGCTATCCGCACCTTGATATTCCGACTTCTTCGCTGCCATCGCGCATTGCGGGCAGTTATGAAATGCAGTTGCACCCGACGATTCAAAAAATCATTCAAACACCGTACACACATCTTATAGATGTAGGTTGTGCGGAAGGCTATTATGCGGTCGGTTTCGCCTTGAACATGGCTGCAACCACGATTCATTGTTTTGATACGAATGCGTCTATTTTAAATTTTTGTAAATCAATGGCAACTTTGAATGGTGTTCAAAATATAACTTATAATGATTTTTGTGCACCTGATACGTTGATCCATTTTGATTTTGGGACGCGTAGTTTTATCTTTTGTGATTGTGAAGGCTATGAATTACAATTGTTTACGAAAGAAGTTATACATAAGTTAAAAAAGGTAGATATTTTGATTGAATTACATGATGTATTCAATCCGCAGCTTTCGGCGGAACTATTGCCGCGTTTCCAAGAGACGCATCATCTGCAAATTATTAATAATTTAAATCCCAATTTTGCTTCCTTACAAGGGCTTGAATCGCTCTCTGAGGCGGAAAAAACGTTCACTACTTTTGAACATCGAGGCGGTTTCTGCAAAGATTTGCTGATGGAATGGGCATTTTTGATGGCTAAATAGCACCTTTTTAGATTTATTAATGAATTTATTTAAAACAAATTATGGTTTTACAACGAAAACTCAAATTAACGTACATCTTAACGCATAAAATTCGATGGGTTGATTTTGAATGGGCGGCACAATATATAGACCGTTCCAAATTTGAATTAGATTTTTTAATATTGAACCAAGACGACCCGATTATTGATTTTTTGAAAGAAAATAAGATTCCTTTTAAAACAACTTGTTATGAATCTTATGATAAGACGGCGGAAGTGACCAAATTTATTTATGATCATTTGGTGGCACATCAAACGGATATTGTGCATACACATTTTTTTAGCGGCGATTTTCCGGGCATACAGGCGGCTTTTTACGCCAAAGTGCCTGTGCGCGTTTTCACGACGCATCACGCGGGCATTGAAACGAAGCGGCATGCGCGCAGCAAGTATGAATTGATTTTTGAAATGGCAACCGATGCGATTGCCATTTCGCAACATAGCGTCCGTCAAATGATTGCAGATGGGGTTCCGAAAGAGAAAATAACGGTTGTTCCTTATGGATTCGACCTAAAAGCGTTTGAAAAGGTGTCTATTGAACGGATATCGGCGATGAAAAACCGCTATTTAAAGCATCATACAGGTGTTGTTATCGGTGTGGCAGCCCGATTTACGGAGTGGAAAGGCATTATTTACATTGTTGAGGCTTTCAAACAGGTTGTAAAACAGTATCCTGATGCGATTTTGGTGTTGTCGGGGACGCACGCCGACATCATTCAACAGCAAACAACGATTGCATTGCAAACGGGTAAAAATTTACTTTACGACCCTTCCAATGAATATGCAACCGTCGTTCAACAGGCTTTGAGGGCATTACCGCCCCATAATTTTGTTGAAATTCCTTTTGAATCCGATTTATTTGCATTGTTCCGCCTGTTTGATGTGTTTGTGCACACGCCTATCGGTCCGACGCAGGAAACGTCGGGGCGGGTTTATATGGAGGCAATGTTGTCGAAAGTGCCTTCTGTCATCACGCGGTCGGGGGTTGCGCATGATTACGCTAAACACCAAGAAAATGCGTGGGTAGTGGATTATCAGAATCGTGAACAAATCGCAAGCGGCATCTTGGCATTATTGGAGGATGACGTATTGAGAAAAAAAATAATTGAAAATGGTTTCAAAGTGGCTCAAAATTACGCTTTTGAACAAAATATAATTGGTTTAGAAAATGTCTATTCAAAATTAATAACTGTATGAACGCAATAAAACAAATGCCTTACACCCAATTCAAAGATGTTCGGGGTGGTTTCATCGGGTTGATGAATGAGGGAAATTGGAAAGAAATTAACCTGGTGGAAACAAAAAAAGGGCAATCTCGTGGCAATCATTACCACAAAAATATGGATGAAGCGATTTTCATTTTGTCGGGTCAAGCAACGGTTTGGCTTCAAAATGTGGCGATTCCAACGGAAAAAACAGTGCTAATTTTGAATGCAATGGAAGGCATCCTCATCAAACCTTACATGTTGCACGAATTTCATTACACCGAAGATACTCAACATATTGCTTTTTTAAATCAAGTTTTTGATAATCAAAATCCAGATTTGCACTTTGTTTAATAAACAAATAATTGATTATCAATAGATTATTAAGATTAAAATAATTACATTTATGAAAACCATAACTTACAAACCTATCATCCAAATTGAACCTTGGATAGATCATACGGAGTTGGAACAGCTCAAAAGAGTGATAGACTCGACCTATTTGACGGAGCATAAACTCACCAAAGAATTTGAAGATGCGCTTGCACATTATACAAAATCAAAATATGTCATTGCCGTTTCCAATGGTTCTATGGCATTATGTGCGGGTTTATTGGCACTTGGGATTGGGCATGGCGATGAAGTGATTGTACCAAACTTTACATTTGTCGCGTCCTCGAATGCAGTGCTTTTAGCAGGGGCGAAACCTGTTTTTTGCGAAGTGGATCCGAACACTTTTTGCATTGACGTGACTCGGATTGAAGCGTTGATTACGCCGCGAACGAAAGCGATTATGCCCGTGCATCTATACGGACAAAGTGCGGATGTGCCTGCGGTGGTTGCTATTGCAAAAAAACATCATTTAAAAGTCATTGAGGATGCGGCACAAGCGATTGGCGTGCTGTGGGAAGGCGAGCATGTTGGATTGAAAAGCGATTTAAGTATTATTTCGTTTTATGGCAACAAAACCATTACTTGCGGCGAAGGCGGTGTCGTGATGACGCAAGATAAAGCAATTGCCGAGAAGGTTTATCGCCTTAAAAATCATGGTCGGGCGAAACGCGGGATGTTTATCCATGAAGAAATTGGTTATAATTTCTCCATTACGGAGATGCAATCGGCGATTGGCGTAGCTCAAATGCACAAATTGCCTGCGATTATCCTCAAAAAACAAGCGATTTTTGATAAATATGCGACGGAATTGGCAGGGATTCGGGAGTTAAACCCTGTGGAAATTGATAAACGATGTACGCCTGTTTTTTGGTTTACTTCCTTTTTAACCCCGCATCGGGATGCATTGGAAAAATATTTAAAAAGTTTTAATATTCAGACGCGTAAATTTTTCTGTCCATTGCATTTGCAACCTTGTTATCAAGGCATGTTTGATGAAAATGCAAAATTTCCCATCAGTACGCGCATTTATGAGCAAGGCATTTCGTTGCCATCCGCATATCATTTGACGGAAACCGAACAAAATTTTGTGATTGATAGGATTAAACATTTTTTTGAACAATTATTTTAAAAAATCAGTATATGTTTCGGAAACCTTTAAGGTTTCCGAAACAAGTGCGCTCGAAACGAACCAACTACTTATGGAGGACACAACCCATTTAATTTCGCTACTTCGATGTATTCCAAAATATAAAATGGTATCTGATGCAATTGCCTTGAATACAGATTATTATGCTGCTTTGCCTTTTGAAACGATTCATGCCTTATCTAAACCATTGATTATCAAGTTAATAGAAGGTTTAGGTGCGCAATCTCAAGCGGCGGATTTGGATTTACAATTTCATCCCTATCTTCAAAACGTCATCACGCCGATGGTGGAAGCCTTTAAAAAGGCGCATCCAAATCATGCATTTGAGGATAGAAAATTTAGGTTACACGATTTTTATTTTGAAAATAAGCCTTTTAGCGAAATATTCATATTGTCATTAGCACCAACGGCTTATCAACAATTTAAAACGGATTCAAACCGTTCCAAACAAGCTGCTATTGCTTTAATGCTGAAAGGCATGCAAAAAGCACAAGATCCATATCATTATTTTGCAAAAATCTTGGGTTTAACGGTAATTGTGATTTCGAAAGAAGGTTACGTATTTTTGGGCGAGCGTGCAGCACATATTGATTATCCGAATGCGTTGAATTTTGTGGGCGGATCGGCTACTTTCAAGGCGGATTTGCTTCAAACCGATTTTTTACTGGATGTAAAAGCAGAGTTAGAAGAAGAAATTGGATTTTCAGTGTCGGATGAACAAATGGATTTTCAATGGATAGGCATTGCGGGCAATCCGTTTACGAGCGAACTTGATTTAGTTTTCGTGGTACAGAGTGAAAAAGATAAATCTTTTTTTGAAAACAGCATTTTGACAGAACATCAAAGAATGGTTTGTATTCAAAATAAAGAGCAAGCAATTCATTTATTGACAACAGGATATTTTGTTGGAGAATCCCAATTTAAAACATTATTATATCCGACCCGTTTTGGGTTGGACTATTTAGTGAAATATCATTGGTAAAATGAATCTTTGAAATAAATTCTAAAATCATTCTTTTATGGAGTGATTTCGGATTGCAGATTGTGTAAACAATTGATTTTCAATCATTCACGCAATCTGCAATCCACAATCGGCTTATTTTTGACCGACATCTAACACTTGCTGCCAAGATTTCAATGCTTCCTATTTGCATCCGCCGTCATTTGCCCTGGCGACCCTAAAATTTTGGAATCACGAATCGAATAATAAGTCAAAATTCAAACAATTTGTATTTTAATCGTGAAAATGAGGTCAAATCCGTTACAAGTTTGTAGATTCCAAAAAAATTTAGACCTTTGTGGTGTCCAAATTAACTAAGTTGTTATGAAAAATATTATATTGTTTGACAATGATTTTCGCAATAATCTATTGCCATTAGTGTTTACACGCCCTGTATGTGAGTTGCGTGTGGGCATCTTGACCGTCCGTGAAAAGTGGGAAAAACGCTTGAAAGGTCGTGTTTCCTACATTACGCAACCTTATTTATTGGATAAATTTCCGATACACATTTCATCTGACAATTATATAATCAATGGTTCTGTGTTACCATCTGACGCGCTTTGTAATCTGATTGAAAAATTAGAAGCGAATCAAGCATTGTTACGCAATGGGGAATTAATTGCAGCACGTATGAGTGAATTGCAATTACATAACCTTATGGAAGAGAATGATATAGATGAATTAAAAGGGTTTGAAGTAGATGAAACACCGATTCGAGAAATCGTTCATGTGTGGGATATTTTTCAACTAAATGATGCAGAAATTAAAAATGATTTTGCATTGTTAACACACAATCGCAAATCTCAACCGTTAAGTAAGACGAATCAAGTAGTTGGCGACCCAAATTTAATTTTCTTAGAATCGGGTGCAAAAGCAGAATGTTCTGTTTTCAATACGAAAAGTGGACCGATTTATTTAGGAAAAGACTCGGAAGTGATGGAAGGTTGTCTTTTGCGCGGGTCGCTTGCGGTGTGTGAGGAAGCGACGATTAAAATGGGCGCGAAGATTTATGGTGCGACGACTATCGGTCCTTATTGCAAAGTGGGTGGTGAAATCGGAAATTCGGTACTTTTGGGCTACTCGAATAAGGGACATGATGGCTATTTAGGCAATTCTGTTTTGGGCGAATGGTGTAATTTGGGGGCGGATACGAATACTTCTAACCTCAAAAACAATTATGAATCGGTTAAATTATGGTCGTATGAGGAGCAAAAATTCGTGAAAACGGGATTACAATTTTTGGGTTTAATCATGGGGGACCACTCCAAAGCGGGCATTAATACCATGTTTAATACTGGAACAGTGGTCGGAGTCAGTGCAAATGTTTATGGTGGCGGCTATCCACGAAATTTTATTCCGTCGTTTAGTTGGGGCGGGTACAGTGGATTTGAAACCTATCGTTTTGACAAGGCTTACGATACCGCACAACGCGTTACAGATCGTCGTCATATCACATTGACGGAGGAGGATGAAAAGATTTTAAAACATATATTTGAAGAAACTGCACAATATCGGACTTGGGAGCGCGCTAAAATTGCAAAAACATAGGAACAGAGAACATAGGTTGCCAACCTATGTTCTCTGTTCCTATGTTTTTGCAAATCTATGTCCCCTATGTTCCTATGTGTTCGCAAACAAATCAATCGTGATGAAGCACAACTTATTGATAATCAATTTGTTATCCATATTTTTGGGTTTGAAGGCGCAGGCTCAAACGGGCAATGCACCATCCATCACCAAAAATTTTAAATTCCAAAATGGCGTTTACAAAACGTTTGAGGAGTGGCAGCGGAACCGCCCGACTTGGGTTTGGGACAGTTTGGACGCGGGTGTTTTGACGAATCCGCAAACTTTTTTGACCCAAGTGGAGCATTTGACGGTGCGCAAAACAGGTTTTACAATTGCGCCTGATTCGATTTGGGGCGTAGTGTTAGATGGTATTCCGTACTTGCGGCTGCCCAAAACGGCGATTCATAAGTCATTGACTGCCTTTGCGGGGATGCAATTGCGGGGGAAAATTTGTTATTTTTCTTATGAGACGACTCAAATGGTTCGAGTGCCGATTACCGCGTATAATCCGTTGAATGGGATTCCATTCATTTCAAAAATCATTGAAAATGAACGCATTATAATTCACGAAAAAATACTTTTGTTTGAAACGGGCGTAATCCAAGACTTAACGCCTGATAATTTTAAATCATGGGTTACAGACGATAAAGATTTAATTACAGCTGTGAGTGCGCTAAAAGGCGATGCATTGAATGAGCGATTATTTAAATGTTTGTTGATATATGATGATAGACATCCTGTTTATGTGAAATAATTTGAGATTTTTTTTGTCATTCCGTAGGAACTTTTGCATTTCCTGCGGAATGACAAAAAAAATCGATTAGTAATTTTGCCATTTGGAAAGGTGGAAAATTACAATTTATTGGCATTTACAACGCGCCAATGCCGACTCCGCAAGGTGAAAGAATCTCGACCTATAATATAGATTTCGGTTTCCAACAAAAAATCTTACACGATCATTTCGGAAGTAAATTTATACGTTTTAACACAATATGTTTACTTATATTTACAAAAACCTTCATTTAAAACGTCAATTAAAGGGGTCGGACACACGCTTGAACCTGTCGGCGGTTCCAAATAATCACCTGTAATTTCCCAAATAATAGCACCACGTAAACCCTTTTTTACAATATATTCTGCCTTTTTTAAGATGGATTTTTTGTTGTCGTAACTCAAAAAAGTGCCCCCACCAAGGTCCACCATGAAGGGAACGTTCGCATCGGCATCCCAATAATTCTTAAATTGTTTATGTTTTTTTACAATATTATAGAACAATGGAGAGCCTTCATCATCTGCAAAAGTGGCATTATCAGGGATTTTTGTGGTCGGCGCGAACAATCCTGTGCCATCTGTTTTGACGCTTCTGCCGTAAAATGCCACTCCTGCGGCGATTTTATGGGCGGGTACTTTATATTTTTTTATCAAGCGAGTGATGGATGCGTCCAAATTTAAGATGGTATCGCTCGCATGTGCAGGATAAAGTGGGGAATTATGCCCCGCCGACGGGCTCCAAGAACCATTATAATCATAACTCATAATATTCATAATGTCCAAAATTTTTGAAACAGGTTTCCATTCCACATTCGCCATGTTTTGCGGAGACGCGCCAAGTGCTGCGGTCAAAAGATATTTTTTATTCTTTTTCGCTCCACACACATTTAAAGTATCTTTAATTTGACGTAACAATAATGTGAAATTTTTTTTATCAGTTGGGGTGCCGCCATGTTCCTTGTAACCAGGGTATTCCCAATCAATATCAATCCCATCAATATTATATTTTTCAATCAATTGTCTGCAATTGTGGGAAAATTTTGCTCTTGTGATGGGATTTGCAGAGATGACTGGAAAAACTTCAGAAAGCGTCCAACCACCAATTGAAATCATCACTTTCACCTTGTTTTGATGCGCCAACGTCACTAAGGAAGTCGTAGGATTCGATTTTTTAGTTTTCCAATCCACCTCGCCCTCCAATAAATTTTGGTCTGCCCAAGCATCTGTGCCTTTAATCGAGCCATCGCGTTGTGGCTGAAAAAACGCATAATTAATAATTGAATATTTTTTATACTTAATCGTTGCAGGACGAACCATTTTGTCACGGTCGTACCACTGCCAAGATGGATAATAGCCAATAATTTCGTGGCAAGGTTGTGCATTTGCCTGTTTACATTGCACAAAACTTAAAACAAAAACTGCTAAAAAAGCATTTTTTTGAAACAAGTTCATAGTTTTAATAGTATGGTTTTAGTGAAAAAAGTTTTTAGGGAATTATTCATCATTCATCATTACCTAAAAACTTGCAAATTTACATCCAAACGCTCAAAATGTCAATTTATTTGGAGATTCGCCACTCAATCCTTACTTTTGCGGCAAAAATACATCATTTCTATTATGGTATTGCTCAAAAACGTTGTTATTCACGCACCAGAATCCGAATTGCACGGACGGACTCAAGATATTTTTATCGAAAATGGTATCATCAAAATAGTGACAGACCATATTGAACCGCCGTTTGGAACTCAAATTATCCAAAAACAAGGTGTGCACGTATCTATCGGTTGGATGGATGTAGGTGTTTTGGCGGGCGACCCTGGTTTTGAACATCGGGAAGATTTGCAATCTGTTTCAGAAGCGGCGGCAGCAGGTGGCTTTACCGCCATTGCGCTTTATCCCAATACGAACCCTGCAATTGATTCAAAATCAGGTGTTTTATACATTAAAAATAAAAATAATCAATTTCTTACGACCATTTATCCAATTGGTGCGTTGTCGGTTGGCTGTCAAGGCAAAGACATTACGGAAATGATTGATATGCGGCGTGCAGGTGCGATTGCGTTTGCAGATGGACATCATTCTGTACAAAATGCGGGACTTTTGCTGCGCGGTTTGCAGTACGCGAAAGCGTGTAATGCGTTGATTATCAATGTTCCACATGATGAAACGATTGGTGGACACGGGCAGATGCACGAAGGTATTGTCAGCACTTCGCTTGGTTTGACGGGGCTGCCTGCGATGGCAGAGGAATTGATGATTCAGCGTGATTTGCATTTAGTGGCTTACACGGGCGGGCGGTTGCATTTTGCAGGGATTTCGACGGCGCATTCTGTCGAATTAATCCGAGAGGCTAAGCGTAAAGGATTGAAAATCAGTGCTTCTGTGAATATTATGAATCTTTGTTTTACAGATGCCGCCCTGTCAGGTTTTGATACACATTATAAAGTGATGCCGCCTTTGCGCACGAATACGGATGTGGATGCGTTGATACACGGGTTGAAAGATGGCACTATTGACTTTATTTCGTCAGGGCATACGCCTGTGGAGATTGAAAAGAAAAATTTAGAATTTCCGTATGCCAAATTTGGGGTGATTGGATTAGAAAGTTTTTTTGGATTAGCAAATTTACATTTACATAAAAAATTGAATATCAATACAATCATCAAAATGATGACAATCATTCCGCGCCAATTATTTGGTTTAGAAGTTCCAAAAATACAGGTGGGTACGATTGCAGATTTAACACTATTTAATCCAAACGAAAGTTATATCTTTGAGCAGAAAAATATTTATTCCAAATCTAAAAATACACCTTTAATTGGTAAAACATTGAAAGGCAAGGTTTTAGGCGTGATTAAAAATAAAAATGTATTTTTGAATCAAGGGCGTTAGCTACAATTAAATTCATAACTCATTGGCAGGCATTTACATACATATTCCATTTTGCAAACAAGCGTGTAATTATTGCAATTTTCATTTTTCTACTTCTTTGCGGCAACAGTCGGTGATGGTGGACGCGATTACACGTGAATTGTCGTTGCGGCGCGATTATTTGAAGCAGCAAAAAATTGACACCATATATATAGGTGGCGGTACCCCGTCCTTATTGAATCAAAAACAATTAGCATCTGTTTTTGAAAAACTTTTTAATGAATATGATATTTCCACCAATGCCGAAATTACATTGGAAGCGAATCCTGATGATTTATCTTTGGATTATTTGCAATCGCTGAAAATGAATACGCCAATTAATCGCTTAAGTATTGGAATTCAATCTTTTGAAGATGCTGATTTAAATTATATGAATCGGGCGCATAATGCATACGAGGCACACACCTGTATCGAAAATGCGTTAAAATTAGGTTTTCACAATTTAACAGTTGACCTTATTTATGGTACGCCGACGACTTCACATGAACAATGGCAAAAAAATTTAAATACGATTTTTGATTATAAGATTCCACATATTTCATGTTACGCGCTCACGGTCGAGCCGAAAACGCCGTTGGATAAACAAATTCGGTTGCAAAAAAATTTACCTGTAAGCGACGAACATGCTGCCGAACAATTTGAAATTTTAATGCAACAAATGGCGCAAAATAGTTACATACATTACGAAATTTCTAACTTTGCTCAACCCAATATGCATTCAAAACATAATTCAAATTATTGGAAAGGGGTTTCATATTTGGGTATTGGTCCGTCAGCGCATTCGTTTGATGGGGCGAGTCGGCAATGGAATGTGTCAAATAATCATCGCTATTTGAAGGGAATCGAAATCGGGAATTTGGATTTTGAAAAAGAAATTTTAACGCCAAATCAACAATATAATGAATACGTAATGACCGCTTTGCGCACGATTTGGGGTGTTGATTTACAACATATTCAGAAAAAATTTAGCGTTGAAATGAAATATTTTTTTGAAAAAAAGATATTGCAATTCATTGATAATGAATTAGTTGTGGAGCAAAAAGGCTATTATGTTTTGACCGCAAAAGGAAAGTTTTTAGCGGATGGCATTGCAGCAGAACTATTTTGTTAAATTTGCAAACACATAGGGACATGGGGAGCATAGCGTATTGAATTATAATATGCAATATTTGCAAAAAGAGAAAATTTATTACATAATTTGAAGTTTTTTCACTTTTTTTGCGGCGTTTTATCATTCAAAAAATTAAATCAACAATGCGAGCTATGATTTTCGCGGCAGGACTCGGTACCCGCCTCCACCCTTTGACCGAACATTGCCCGAAAGCCTTAGTCGAGGTTGGTGGCATATCTTTGTTGGAAATAAATATTCGCCGCCTTATAAAATTTGGTGTAACGGACATCATTATCAATGTGCATCATTTCGCTGAACAAATTGAAGCCTTTATTGCAGCTCAAAAATCGTTTGGTATCAATATCTCACTCTCGGATGAACGCGAAAAATTGTTGGATACAGGCGGTGGTTTAAAAAAAGCAGCTTGGTTTTTTGAAAAATTTAAAGAACCTTTCTTTGTCTGCAACGCAGATGTATTGAGTACTATTGATTTACAAATGCTGATGAATTATCATTTGAGCCAAAAAGCAATTGCCACTTATGCCGTGCGACAACGAGAAACAAGTCGTTATATGTTGCACGATGCCGAAATGCAATTGTATGGTTGGGCAAATGTTAAAACGGGCGACTTGAAAATCAGTCGTAAGGCACAACAGTTGCAATTAAAAATGTATGCGTTTAGCACCTATCAAGTGTTGGAACCGAAAATTTTTAAATATATGCCTAATAATGATGTGTTTTCGATGATAGATTTATATTTGGAGGTGGCGCGAAAACAAACGGTTTTAGGTTGGTTACATGAAAAGGATGTTTGGATTGATGTCGGCAAACCGCAGGCAATTGAAATCGCGGCGCAATATTTAAATCAATTAATTTAAATACGTATTTATTTAAAAATCAATTAATTATATATGAAAAATCACCAAAAAATTATTGAACAAGCATGGGATGACCGCGCTATGTTGAAAAATGAAGTTGTTAAAACAACAATTCGGGAAGTCATCGAACTGTTGGACAAAGGTAAACTTCGCGTCGCAGAACCAACGGCAGATGGCAATTGGGCTACGAATGATTGGGTCAAAAAAGCAGTTATCTTGTATTTTCCGATTCAAGAAATGAAAACAACGGAAGTTGGCATGTTTGAATTCCATGACAAAATGGCACTTAAAACCGATTACGCAGGTCAAAAAGTGCGGGTCGTGCCGCCAGCAGTAGCACGTTATGGGGCATTTTTGGAAGCGGGCGTGATTATGATGCCTTCGTATGTAAATATTGGTGCATACGTTGGCTCTGGAACGATGGTAGATACTTGGGCAACGGTCGGTTCGTGCGCTCAAATTGGGAAAAATGTGCATTTGAGTGGCGGCGTTGGCATCGGCGGCGTACTCGAACCTGTGCAAGCGACTCCGACGATTATCGAAGATGATTGTTTTATTGGGTCGCGCTGCATTGTTGTGGAAGGCGTTCGGGTGGAAAAAGAGTGTGTTTTGGGCGCGAATGTAGTGTTGACTCAATCTACACATATTATTGATGTGACTGGAAATCAACCTGTTACGTATCGCGGTCGTGTGCCTGCGGGTTCGGTCGTGATACCTGGTAGTTATACAAAAACGTTTGCAGCAGGTCAATATCAAGTGTCTTGTGCGTTGATTATTGGCAAACGCAAACCTTCAACAGATAAAAAAGTTTCGTTGAATGATGCTTTGCGCGATTATGGCGTGTCGGTGTAGTCAAAACATCTGTACGGATTTCACGGATTTTCACAAGATTTTCACGAATTTTTAATTCAATCATCCGTATTAATCTCGTGAAAATCCGTGAAATCCGTACATCTATCAATCCAATTTATTCCACAAAATTTGTCAAAGACTCGAAATTGTTTATTAAATCGCTATTAAGTCTTCCATTTTATATTGCAGCCGCCGCTTGGATATTGTCGTTCAGTCGGCATTTTGCCCAATAAAATTTGGTCAATAGCTTTTCGCAAATCTTCACCCGTGACAGGCAATCCTGAATTCGGGCGCGATTTATCCAATCTTCCTCGATACGCTAATTGATGGTTGTCACCAAAAAGGTAAAAATCAGGCGTGCAAGCCGCATCATAATCTAACGCAACTTGTTGATTTTCATCGTATAAGTACGCAAACGGATAGCCAACCGTTTTTGCATGAATCGCCATGTGATGAGGCGCGTCTTGTGGATATTTCGCTGCATCGTTGCTGCTGATGCCAACAAAACCAATCCCTTTTGCCAAATAATATTCTGCCAATTGAACGATTCCATCATTCACATGCACCACATACGGGCAGTGATTGCATAAAAACATAACGACCGTCCCTTTTGCGCCCGCAATATCGGAGAAACGAATCTTTTTGCCCGAAACGGTGTCGGGCAATTCAAAATCGGGCGCAAGCGTGCCAAGAGGCAACATTTTAGAAGCTGTGAATGCCATAATTCAAGGATGAATGATGAATGATTTTTTTTGCAAATAATTGATAATCAACAGTTTATTTCAAATCAAAAGGTGCCGAAAAAATGACAATTGCGATTTCGGAATGTGGATTTCGGAATGTATTGATTATCAACACATTCCGAAATCGCATTATTTTATTGCAACCATTAAATAGTAAGACCAATAACCCTGTTGCAACGCCTCATACAAACTCACAGAACCCGCCGCATTCCCAATTCGTGTATCTGAAACCAGTCCAATTTTATTTAAAATCCTTGCCAAAGGCAACCATTGCGCTGACATTCGATGCACATTTCGCAAAGAGGTGTGCATATTTTTTTTAATATCTTTAAACGCAATGTCTTGAAAACCAACACTTTCCATATTTAAACGATGTTCTTCAATGGTATCAATATCCAGAATTGCCCAACCATGCAACCAATTTTTCAACAATGCTTCACCCTCATTAGGCAACGGGCGCGTCGTGCGACAATATTCTGCAATAATCAATCGCCCACCGCGCTTCAATAATCGAAATGCTTCCCGATAAAAATCAATTTTTTGTTCCGCATGACAGAGGCTCTCACATGTCCATACGACATCAAATTGTTCCGATTCAAAAGGTGTTTTCGTAAAATCCGCCACTTGAAAATCTACATTTTGAACTTTTTTATGATGTGCATTCTTTTGACAATCAATGATTTGTCTCGGCGGTAATGCAATACCTGTCACGATAGCAGAACGATTTTCCGCCAACCAAATACTCGAACCACCAACACCACAACCCGCATCTAACACGCGGTCACCAGCTTGCACTTGCGCCATGTCCGCCATGACTTCGGTTAGGCGATGTACGGCAACATCATGTTTTTGATGTTTTTCGTCATAAAAACCAAAATGAATCGCTTGCGTATTGCGCGTATTCCAAACCCAGTGATAATCAAAACTTGTTTTGTCGTAATATTTGACAATATCAGCCGTTGAATATTTTTTCATATGAATAGATGAAACTATATTGTTATAATTTTACTCCAATTACATTTTATCTTCGAACAAAATTTTGACATTTTGGAAGCGTTTTTTAAATTTAATTTTGCTATTTTTTGAAATTAAAAACTTTATTGGGCATTTTTAGCGCACAAAGCAGCGTTTAAAAATAATGTAACAAATGCTTTATTTTGAAAAACTTTATTTGGTAAAAATTGCAAAAAAGGCGTTCAGTAAACGGCTTTTTTGCCTAAAAAATAGAACTTAATTCTGAAAAAAAATCATTTTCAAAATTAAGTTCTTCGCAAAACAGCTACCCGCCAACAACTTCGTTCATTTTCAACGATTTTTTCATCCAAAATGCTCAACTGTTGCTGCAAATCGTTCCAAATTTCAGGACTCCGTTTGAATTCATGCGAACTGACTATCAAAATGCCCTCTTTTTTTAACCCATTTTGAATGCAATGCGCAATCAATTTTGGAACATCTTTCGCATAATAAATACATTCATTGAACACAATCGCATCCCATTTTTCTTTAAAAACGTAATTTTCCATGTCGGCAACCTCAAAAAAGGTGCGCTTATCCACTAAATGTTGCGTTTTGGCAATCACGAAATCCGAAACATCCACACCTATATATTTGGTGTAACCTTTTTTTTCAAAAACCGCCGCAGGCAATACCCCAAATCCACAACCAAATTCCAGCAAATTACCATTTGGTTTAAACGCATCAAAAAAAAATTTGATAACTTGCTGGCGTTCCAATTCGGCAGCATCCTTTAAACCCTCCCATTGCCCTTGCGCATATTGATGATTCCACCGCGCTGTGCGGCTCCTAAATATTTTTCGTTGAATGAAATTAACAATTTTATTAAACATTAACGTATGATGAATGATGAATTAATAAAGTATTCGTAATCAATGACTTATAAATCGTAAATTATTCATCTTCTTTTTCTTCGGGCTGCTCTTGCGAGATTCTGAATGGAAAAATTAAAATAAATTGACTGCCTTTGCCTTGTTCACTTTTGACCTCGACTTGCCCTTTATGCGCTGTCATCATCGTCTTGACATACGCCAAACCTAACCCAAAACCTTTCACATCATGTAAATTACCTGTTGGCACTCGGTAAAATTTATCAAAAACATATTTTCGCGCTTCTTTGCTAATGCCGATGCCTTTATCGGCAACCGTCACTTCTACGCTATGCGGCAAATTGCGAGTAGAAATTGTGATTTCTGGTTTTTCGGGCGAATATTTATTGGCATTATCGAGCAAATTGTTAATAATATTTGCCACATGTGACGCATCGCCTTCAATAATGGGTTGTTCTGCCTTCAACTGCGTCTCAACGATGCCTTCTTTTTTATCTACTTGAAGTTGAATATAATCGGATGCCGTCAAAATTACGTCGTGAAGATTGATAGCAGTCAATTTTAATTTGAATTCTTCTCTATCAATTAGTGTCATTTGAAGAATATTACTCACATTTGCATTCATACGGTCATTTTCCTGTCGAATGATATTAATAAAACGTTTCATTTTATCGGGCTGCATATTCGGATTACTAATAATATCAGTCGCCATATTAATGGTTGCAATCGGCGTTTTCAGTTCGTGTGTCATGTTGTTGATAAAGTCGTTTTTCATGTCGCCTAATTTTTTTTGTCGAAAAACAATGCGCATTGTGTAGATAAATGAACCCAAAATAATCCCCGCAAATAACAATGATAACACTAATCCTTGCCATAAGTTGCCCCAAAAAGCACTTGTTTCGTTGGGAAACCAAATGGTTAAGTAGCCTGGAGTCGTTAAATCAGTTTGAAAAAGGTTGGTTTGATACTTAGAATTCTTTAAAAACTGAGAACCCGACACAGCTGCGGTATCCGTTACCAAGTAATGTGGCTCGCCGTAAGTATCTTTCGAGATGACAAATCCCTTTTTTTTATGCGAATACACGCCATACGCATACCCCAAAGTGATGCCATAATCCCGCATCGCCTCTTGAATAAACAGATCTAAATGCCTCAAATCTATCCGTTCTTCAATCGGCGTACCGAAACGTAACTGTTTGGCAATCAAATACTTATCATCTTTAAACGTTACCGAATAACCATTCAACACTTCATAATTTTCATCATTATCAACGCGTTCGGTAACTTTGTTGAGTATCGCAAAAAGATGTGTATTGAATTGGTCAGCCTTTACGTGATACGCCTGATAGATGAATCGCATTTGCAAAGTCAATACGCCAAACAATGCGATGGACATCAACGCGATAAGGAGTCGAACTGTATTTCTTGTCATAATTTAAATGAATTGTCTTCAGTTTTCC
>JBEEMZ010000044.1:0-24697 GCA_041192405.1 Bacteroidota bacterium
CAAAAACCATCCAAGTATTCAACATTTTGGGTCGTTTGATAAGCGAAGTGCAAGCGGGCAATGGTTCAACAATGGTTGATTTGAGTGATTTTGCGAAAGGCGTTTATCTTATCAAAGTGGATAATTATACACAACGTGTTGTAAAACAATAATTTGATTTCGGATTATGGATTTCGGAATGAAGGGCGCATTTGTAAAGAATGCGTCCTTTATTTTTTTAAACCATTGGATTTCAGCGACTTACAAAAACATTTTCTGCTCAAATGACAACTCATTGCACGTATAACCTGTTGCGGCTACGTGAAATTTGGAAACCAATGATTTATAAATTACAATTTTAACATCTCGGTCAACTAAAAAGGCATTAAACTTTATTTTGCGGTGCTGCTTTGTCCGAAAAATCCCACCAATCAGTCACTTGCTGTTCCGTAAGTTGCACTACTTTTGCGGTTTCAGCGATTGATTTTTGCTCCAAGCGGCATTTTTGTAAAATCTCAAAACGATTCAGCCATAGTTGAACCGCCGTTTTAGGCTAATCGGTTAAATCAAGCGTAAGCGTTATTGGCAAATTATTATGCCAAGCCTTCCAAAGCACTTCAATTTTACCTTCAATTTTACCTTCGATTTTACCTTCGACTTTGCCTTGAAGAATTCCTTTTTGAATAAATTGAGCGTAGGTTGTCATAACTCCATCTTTTGTTTTAGGTGAAAGCGTATTTTCAATTAAATCATGAACGATTTCGGTTTTTAACTCCGTCAGTTCGCTCATATGTAACACAAAAGGCTCTAAAAAACGGTGTAAATGCGGATGCTCCTCATAAAAAGAAAAAAATGTGGGAAATGTTGTTTCACTGCATTTTCATCTTTACCATGTTTGAGAATCAGCAAAAGCGCTTTCAATACCGTATCATCGGGCAAATCCAAAATAATTTGGTCATCAATCGCATCTACTCGAAAGCACGGCATCTCAAAATTAGGAATAAACGGATGTAAAGCGACCGTTTTCGAATCATATAATTGAACCAATGTTTTCGGTTTCCAATTCCGCTTACCATGATGGAAAACGCTCGGCAATACCAATGTCAACGGTCGTTTTGCCTTCACGTCGCGCTCCAAAATGGAATAAATGTAACCCAATAATTGCACCGCAACATAACGTTCGGGCGCACTTTTGTGTTCAAACAAAAATGCAACCGCAATTTCTTCATCACCCCATTTCGCTTTCCAAACCATATCTGAAAAGTAGGCTTCTAATTGTTTCGTCAAATAACTATTGCTATCTAATTGTAAACTATTGAAATCCAACTTATTAACGATTGCAGGCGAGCCGAATCTTCGCACAAATAAATTGACACTTGGTTCATGTTCAAAAACTAATTTAAACAATTTGTCATAAATTTGATGCAATTTTTTAGCTGCATTATCTATTGCGCTATCTGCGGAAGTTGTTGCTTTTTTTACCTTTTTTTGCCTCATAGTATTTGAATTTTAGGGAACAATAGTGCAAAACTACGAACATTTAGGTAAGCTACAAATATTTTTTTGTGTTATATTGTATTTTTTTTAAACAAATATTTGTATAAAAATATATTTTATTTAGAAAGTCATAACTATACTTACAACTAATTTAAAATTTGTTGTAAGTATAGTTATTTATAAAAAGCTGATAATCAATATTTTACAAAATAAATTATTCCTTCGGTTTTAATTTTCGGATCCGCTTTGGTGCGGCTTGCACGGTCGCATCCGTAGAAAGTGCTTTTGGCGTTCTGGGTTTGCGCGGCGTTTTCGGTTTTTCAACGGGTAGAACCACTGTTTCAATCGGAACCCATTGTAATTCAATTTGGCGTTTATCCAAATCTGCACGCAAAACGCGCACACGTACCGTATCGCCAGGACGCAAAATCTTTCCAGAAATCACCCCTTTCGCCTTCAACCGAGACGGTTCGACTTGAAAAGGCTCCTCCATTTCGTTAAATGGAACCATCCCTTCACATTTCAAACCTTTCAATTCAATGAAAAGCCCCCTGTCCATCATGCCCGAAATGATGCCTTCAAACTCCTCGCCAATATGATTTTTAATAAATTCGACTTGTTTATACTTCACACTTTCGCGTTCGGCTTCGGCGGCTTTGCGTTCTTGCTTGGAAATCCGATTGCAACGCGCTTCCAATAATTCTTTATTGACACGAATTGTTTTTTTCTTATCCAAGTTATCCGCTAAAATTCGATGCGCCAACACATCCGAATACCGTCGAATCGGTGACGTAAAATGTCCATATTTTTCAAACGCCAAACCATAATGCCCAATATTATTGGTACTGTATTCCGCTTTCGCCATGCAGCGAATCGCTAACGGCGTTAACAATTTTACGGCATCATTTTTCTCGGATTGCTTCATCAAATCATTCAAAGATTTCGCAATATTTTTCGGCGTGTCTAAAATTAAGTTAATACCTAATTCTCTCGCAAACGACGCAAAATCAGCGAGTTTTGATGGGTCAGGCGTATCATGTATGCGGTACACGAATGGAATTTCAATCGCTTCTTTTTTCGCAATATACGTTGCCACTTCCTTATTCGCAAGCAACATAAAATCTTCAATCAGCATATTGGAATCCTTTCTTTCCTTAATATAAACTTCCAATGGAACGCCATTTTCATCCAATCTAAAACGCACTTCTTCGGTTTCAAAATTAATCGCCCCTTTGCGAAAACGCGCTTTACGCAACTTTAACCCAATCTGATTTAAAACATTTAGTTCGTTCGCCATATCGCCTTTGCCCGTTTCCAAGACCTCTTGCGCCTCTTCATACGAGAACCGACGAATTGAATGCGTCACCGTTTTGCCAAACCATTCTTTTTTGAGTTTGAAAGCGTCATCAAACGTAAATACCGCCGAAAAAGTCAATTTATCCTCATTCGGACGCAATGAACAAACGCCATTACTCAAATTTTCGGGCAACATCGGACAACATCTGTCCACCAAATAGACCGAAGTGCTGCGCCAATACGCTTCCTTATCCAACTCGGTGTCGGGCAACAAGTAATGCGTCACATCCGCAATGTGAACGCCGACTTCCCAATCCCCATTTTCGAGTTGCTGAATACTCAATGCATCATCAAAATCTTTCGCATCAGAAGGGTCAATTGTCAAAGTAGGCACTTTGCGCATGTCCCGACGTTTAGCAATTTCGGCAGCCGAAATCGTTGTATCAATCGCTTTTGCTTCCTTCAAAACAGCTTCTGGAAATTCAATATTAAAACCATTATTAATGAGTATTGACTTCATTTCCATATCATTACTGCCAGGTTTGCCCAAAATCGCAGTAATCACCCCTTCAGGAAATTCACGCCGCGGACTCTGCCAATGAATGATTTTAACCACCACTTTTTCACCCGTTTGCGCCTCTTGACTCAGAATTTGAGCTTCAGGGTCTTGGCTCAAATAAATCGCAGGCATGCCTTCGCGGTCGGGCAAAACCACCCGATAACGCCCTTGTTGATACACTCTTCCAACAAAATGTTCGGTAGCGCGCTCCAAAATTTTCGTAATTTCACCTTCCACGCGTTGTCCACGTTCTGGATCGCCGTAGCCCGTAACCGCCACACGGTCGCCATGAAAAGCCCCATTCATCCGATTCGGCGAAATATAAATATCCGTTTTCAAACCTTGACATTTAATATAGGCAGCACCACTCCTCGTCATATCTACAATACCTTCATACGTACTGCGTTGTTTATCACGGTTTTTAGGTTTATCTTCCCATTTTGTCTTTTCCCGTTGATTGGGATTTTCTTTAGCGTTCGGACTTTGATTTTGTTTAGCGTTCGGGTTTTGATTTTGCTTGGCATTCGGATTCGGTTTAGCATTCGGGTTTTGATTCGGAATACTGTTCGGTTTTTTGCCGCCGCCCGCTTCGATAACAGCCTTTTTATTTTCAGCGCGTTCCAATTTTTTCTCCGCCCGCACCAATGTCGGCTCATAATCCGCAGGTAACAATCCTTTGGAAATCAATTGTTCAATGGCGTAATTGACCGAATCCTTATTATTGCCGAGCTGAAGATTGCGGATAAGTTGTCGTGCTGTGAACTTTCTGTCAGGATGCTCATTGTGATATTTCAAAACAAGTTGTTGAAGGTCTTGGACAGAAGTTTTTAATTTTTCTCCTTTTTGTTTTTTTTTCATTTTTAAAACGATAACGGTTTCTCAGAAAAGCCAAATATAAAATAACGGTGAAGGTAATGACGTTTCATTGAAAAAACCAACACAAATGATTGATGTGCGAAAAAAAAAATTTTCGCTCAACCGTTCAAACAATTTGAATACAAAAAAGTTCCCAAAAGGCGTTTTTTTTTTGGAAATTGCGAAAAACCGTAGAGACAGGTCGCGACCTGTCTTATTTAAAATGATTTACAATGATTTAATGATCAATGATTTATAAATAATTTTATTTTAAATTTAAACAAGACAGGTCGCGACCTGTCTCTACGATTTTCGAAATTTATCAAGTTTTATTCGCTAATTGCCCACAGGCTGCATCAATATCTTTGCCGCGACTTTTGCGAACCGTCACCGCAACCCGATTATCCCGCAAATGTTGTGCAAAACGGTCAATCATATTGTCGTCCGCCTTCTCAAAAACCGCATTATCAATCGGATTATACTCAATAATATTGACTCGCGCAGGGATTTTCCGACAAATTTTAACCAAATTCGCCGCATCTTGCAAGGTGTCATTGAAATTCCGAAAGGCAATATATTCAAACGTAATCCGATTTTTGGTCTTTTGATAAAAATAATCTAACGCACTTGTCAACGCTTCCAAATTATTATGCTCATTAATTGGCATAATTTCATTGCGTTTTGCATCATCCGCCGCGTGTAGCGAGAGCGCGAGGTTGAATTTCACATCATCATCCGCCAATTTTCGAATCATTTTAGCAATGCCCGCCGTCGAAACCGTAATCCGCTTGGGAGAAATCCCTAATCCGTCAGGACTCGTAATCCACTCCACACTTTTTAAAACATTTTGATAGGTCAACAACGGTTCGCCCATGCCCATATAAACAATATTCGTCAAGGGATGCCCATACCGTTCCATAGATTGCCGATTGGTCAAAACTACTTGGTCATAAATTTCGGCAGCATCCAGATTGCGCAAACGACCCATTTTGCCCGTCGCACAAAACTTGCACGTCAAACTGCAACCGACTTGCGACGAGACGCATGCCGTGTACCGCCCATCCTCGGGCACAGGTATCAAAACCGACTCTATCATAAAACCATCGTGCAAGCGCAACCGACTTTTCACCGTTCCATCCGATGAAAATTGTGTTTTATCCTCGACGACAGCTCTGATTTCAAACTTTTCGTTTAAAATAGCCCGCAAATTTTTAGATAAATCAGTCATTTCCTCGAAGGAAGTCACTGATTTTTTCCAAAGCCAATCGCCAATTTGTTTAGAACGGAAACGCGGTTGCCCCATTTCCAATAACAATTTTTCCAATTCAGGACGCGAGAATTGTCGAATATCTTTTTTTAACATTTTTATTTTTTTTCACATATCATCACGAAAGCAGGTGGGAAATTCAAGGGCACAAAGGTTATATCTACATTTCCAAAAATCTTGCGATACATTTTTTTAACAAACGTAGTATAATGAAATTGAATATATAAACCACCACTTTTCAATGATTTATAACAATTACCTACAATTTTATACGATAATTCATCGGGCAATACAACAAACGGAATCCCTGAAATTACATAATTTGCCTCTGTCATCTCATAACGTGCCATATACATTTCGACTAATTCAGCCGAATCTTCTATCAATATAAAACGCGGATCTTGGACTTCGCGCAGGATTTCACAAAACGCAGGTTGTATCTCGAAACACAATAATCGCGCATCAGGGCGCATCTTTTTCAACAATTCGTGTGTAAAAACGCCATCTCCTGCGCCGAGTTCGATGATGACCATTGCTTGTTGGAAATCTATCGGTCGCAACATTTCTTGACACAAAAACTGTGAACTCCTGACCACAGAACCTGTTGTGCGCCAATTTTTAAGTGTTTCCTTAAAAAAAGTCATTTTTTTCATCCGTTGGCTGATTTAGTTGAGTAAGTAATGATGAATGATGAATTTTATAATTAATTGATAGTCAATTAATTAGGCAATTCATAAATCGCGCTTATTTTTGTTCAATTACTTAGATGCGGCAAAAATAAGGAAATTTTAGAGATTTTTAAAAAAATTAGTTAATGATGAATGATTACTTGCTTTGAGATACTTAAATGGATTTTTTGATTTTGGACTCCTAAATTAAGCGAATATTGGACAAAAATAATCATTTTTGCCACAACTTTTTCCATTCAAATAAAAATGACATCATTCACCATTCATCATTCATCATTACTTACAATGTACAATAAATTGATTATCAATAGTTTAGATAAAGCCTTGTCTAAACTATCCGCAGGATTTTCGGACTTGCCAACGGCAAACCCAAATCTTGATATGTCCGCCATTGAAGCTATCTTACTACAAGTTGCTGAAAAAATGCAGGATAATTATCCGTATTTCCACCCGTTATACGCAGGGCAAATGCTCAAACCGCCTCATGAAATGGCAAGATTAGCTTATATGTTAGCGATGTGGGTGAATCCGAATAACCATGCTTTAGATGGCGGGCGGGCGAGTTCCGCGATGGAAAAAGAAGCAGTTGCTCAAATTGCCACAATGTTTGGTTGGGAAACGCATTTAGGGCATTTGACAAGTGGTGGCACGTTTGCAAATTTGGAAGCACTTTGGGTTGCGGGACAGCTCGCGCCTGATAAAAAAGTGGTTGCATCTGATTTGGCGCATTATACGCATGAGCGCATAAGTCAAGTTTTAGGATTGAAATTCCAGAAAATTGCAACCGATAAATCAGGTAAAATGGATTTAAATGCCTTAGAAAAGGCGTTGAAAACAGGTAAAATTGGTACGGTCGTTGCCACATTAGGTACGACTGGACTTGGGACAACAGATGATTTACAAGGGATTATAAATTTTAAAAAAAAATATTCATTTAGAATCCACCTTGATGCGGCGTATGGCGGTTATTTTCGATTGGCTCAAAATCTCGCGCCGAACACATTACAATCTTTTGCAATGATGCAGGAAGCCGATAGCATTGTCGTTGACCCGCATAAACATGGTTTGCAGCCTTATGGTTGTGGTTGCATTTTGTTTAAAAACCCAGCATTGGGGCGTTTTTATAAGCATAATTCACCATATACGTATTTCAGTAGCGATGATTTGCATTTGGGTGAAATCTCTTTGGAATGTTCGCGGGCAGGTGCGGCAGCCGTTGGTTTGTGGGCGACGATGCAATTATTTCCATTGGAAAAAGGGGGCGTTTTTAGTCAAAATTTGGAAAAAAGCCGTCAAGCTGCCTTGATTTTGTATCAAAAAATTGTGCATAGCGCGGAATTTATACCACTTTTAGAACCAGAATTAGACATTGTTTGTTGGGCAGTGCAGGGCGCGTCGGTGAGCGAAATCAATGCTAAAACTAAAAAATTGTTTGATTTGGCAGCCGCACAAAATTTACATCTGGCATTGTTGAATTATCCCGTCAAAAAATTGCAAAATCATTGGAAAAACATTCAAAAAGATGCTGATTCTGTCATTTGTCTGCGTTCCTGTTTGATGAAAGCAGAGCATTTGGATTGGGTTGATAAAATTTGGACACTATTATTGGAAGCCAATTATAAACTTTAATTTTTAAACCATTAAAAAAAGTTAAATGAAAAGTATTTTTGTTTTATGCGTTAGTTTTGTAATAAGTATTCCATTGGCAATCAGCCAAATGAATATTGTAGATTGTTACAATAAATTGCCTAATAAAAAAGAGTTGGGTTCTATTCAAAAAAATCCTAAAAAAAAGGGGGACTATTTCTATTTGAGTCCATTAGGCGACACGCTTGCCGTGACGGTTGACCTCAAAAATGGATTCATCGAAATCGTGGATAACGGCACAGGCGGCGGCACGGAAACGGTTCAATTAGCCAAGTTTAAAACAGCCGATGGCAAACAATTAGTGGTTTATCGCATGGATTCGAGAGAGGGCGATAATGGGATGCAATCTAATTTTGATTATACTGCGTATTGGGTTCAAAACGAAAAATTGGTGCTTGCGAAAGGCATTTTGCCCGTTTTGTCCGTGCAAGATTTTTTAGAAACGCCTGAAAAAGTATTGTCTCTCGAACAAAATAAGCAAATTTTAATGAAATTGCATTGTTATTTGGAGTTGCCGCGCAATGGAACCACAATTATTTGGCGGATTCAACCTTCAGACGGCGATCCTTATTTAAAGAAAATTAAATACAAAAAAAATCAATTGGTTTTTGATAAAAAAACAGGTAAATTTAGTTTTGCTACTAAAAGTTAACATTTTTCTATTTTTGCGAACACATAAGGACATGGGAGACATAGATGCATCCTTCGGCAATGCAAATATTCAAAAAATACCTCTATGTCCCCGATGTCCCTATGTGTTTGCAATTTCGTAATACAACGGATTCGATAAATATTCCATACAAAGCGGTTCTAACTCAGCTTCCGTTTTAGAACCGACATTGCGCAATTTCGCAAAAGAAGAATATTTTAAAAAATAGCAAATAATATCTTTTAAATTTTTTAAATTATTGATTTCACAAATATTCTTTGTCCGAATCAATAAACCATGTTTCACCGAAATCTCCTCTAATGACATCGGTTCCAACAAATCTTTGCGCAATGGGTTAAAAATAGGGTCGTTTTCTTCCAATTCGGCATGTTTTAACGCAAATTGTTCAATTTTGGCGATAAATACTTGCAATTCGCCCGTGTATTTGGGTCCGATATTGCGCACATCGCCCACATCAATTTTTTTCTTCAAAAATTTCTGAGCAAAATCATCAAATTCAATCCCATCATCCAGCGTCGAAAGCACCGCATGCGCCACGCGCAACGGCGCAACCCTGATTTCTGCCATGATATATCGCTCAATTATTTCCCTTTTGTTGTCCGAGAGCGTCCGCAACGAGGTCGGAATATCGCCCCAATAACTTCTTCTAATGAATGCCATTGATAAATTCTGTTTATAATTGTTAGTTGGTTGGTTAGTTAGTTAGTTGGTTGATGAGTTGGTTAGTTGGTTGGCTAAATTATTGATAATCAATGATTTAACGAACCAACTAACCAACGAACGAACCAATTAACGGACTAACGAACTATCCTTTTTTCTACGTTTTCCAAAACATTTTGTATCGAACTGTCAATAAGGTGATACCTAAAACCATACTCGTAAACAAACAACCTTTGAAAAATCCTAAATACGGATTTGCGTTCATCATGCTCCAATAATGCGCAAGTTTTGTGAGGCGCAAAAACGGAATGATAATTAATTGTCCTGACACATACGCAACCATCGGATTTTGCCCCACCAATGAAAAAATGCGCCGCGCCCACCGAAGATAATCTAACATTTGAACGCATCGGTAACATAATATTTGGTAAAAAGCCAATCCACTGGTTACAAAAAAATAACTAAAGGTGGCAGGATCTTTCTTAATCCCGCCTTGATATCCTTCAAAAGCAAGACCCAATATTAATAAAAATGTACCACTTCGAGCAATATCTCGATTCGCAGGTGACATGTTTTTTTCCGCCACCAATTCTAATATAACAATAACAATAATATTTAAAACCGCGTTAATCAATAAGTTACGTGTGAAAAGCCCCCATAAATTAATCGGCACTAAGGCAAATGCACAAAGCGCGATCAATAAAAGTCGGTCTCTACTCGTCGGATTCGATTCAATCGTAGCATCCTGTTCATCGCTTGCTAACAATTCTCCTGCATGAATTCCAGGGACAATTATAAACAAATATTTCAAAAATTCAAACCGATAGAGCCATCCCCATTGCGTTTCAATGAAAAATTCTTTATACCAAGTGGTGTCTTTCCCCAGAAAAATCGCAAATAAAATGGGTAATAATAACCATTTTAAAATGGGTTGTCGCCAAGTTAACCAGTAAAGTATCGAACCGAAAAATGCCATATTTGCCAAGATTAACAAAATAATATCGCTCCTTTTGAGGCAAAAACCAGCACACATTTTGCTTTCAGGGTATTTCAAAAAACTTAATAACGTAATGGCAGCCACAAAACTCACCATTTGCCGAACTGTCGCACTCATGCCTTCCACCGCAAACGGGCGCAAATACATGCCAAATAGTAAAATAAATCCTAATAATCCAATGCAACATTCCAACGTTTGCGGGTCGCCACTCAATTGTAAAGGCTTAACGTGATGCACAAAGATAGCAAAAAAACCTAATAAAACAAATCTTTTTAAAATATCAGCCCCAATTGCCCAACTTGGCATTTCACGAGCGATTTTCCCCCGAAATGCAAACGGAAGTGCCGCACCCATAGCAAATAAAAAGAATGGGAACACCAAATCTACCCAAGTGATGCCTGCAATCGGTTGATATAGGTGTTTCGGCGGCGGCACTTGTGCATGATACATCCAAGCGGGCATCATGCCATCAAACGGGATGCCGCCTGACAACACCATTCCTGAAATGGCGAGTCCTCTTAATAAATCTAAACTTTCGCTCCGTTGAATGTCCATAATATTATTTTTTGTTGTATTGTGTCATCGTCAATTGTAGTCCAATGACTCCAAATGCTTTGATGACTTCCCCTGCATATTTTGTAATTTCGGGCAATTTTTCTGCTTCTGCCTCGCCCCAATCGCCCAAAACGTAATCCGCTTGTTGCCCTTTTGCGAAATCGCTGCCAATCCCAATCCGCAAACGCGCATAATCACTATCGCCCAACAATGCTTCAATACTTTTCAAACCATTATGACCACCCGCGCTGCCATTCGGACGCAATCGCTGTTTGCCAAACGGTAATGCCAAATCGTCCAGAATGACTAAAATATTTTCTTTATCAATATTTTCTTTTTGCATCCAATAGCGTACTGCCTTGCCACTCAAATTCATATACGTTGAAGGTTTCAATAATATGAATGTTCTCGACTTATGTTTTACGCGAGCAATACTGCCTAAATTTTCGGATTTGAATGGCATTTCAAACGCTTTTGCCAATTGTTCTACGACCAAAAAACCAACATTATGCCGTGTATTTTCGTAATCTGCGCCGATATTGCCCAAACCTACTATCAAATATTTCATTGGATCTTGCTCAATTATCGTTTTTTTAAAAAAGTTTTTTATTAATTCTAACATTTCTAATTTATCATTTTTGCAAACACATAGGTACATAGGAAACATAGAGCGAAAAAATATAATTCCTTTCTATGTCTCCTATGTACTTCTGTGTTTGCAAATTTAAGTATTAAGTTTATTTACAATATAAGTCATCAACACTGAAAATCCAAATCCTGCAATTGCTGCTTTCGTATAGGTGCGCGCCGTGTGCGCAAATGTATGATACGAACCTTCTCGAACGTTATCAACCGCTTGTTTATAATTTGAAATATCTTTCTGAACATAAATTTTAACCCACATATCTTTTTGATAGTCAGCTAATTTCAAATCATAATAATTGTACATATAATATTCCATCCCGTGTGCCAACAAATTTGCTACTAAAAAAGTCACAAAAGCAGCCCGCAAAATTTGTTTAAAATCCGTTGCATTTCGCGCCGCATGTCGAGCTGCCATATACATAAAAGGCAAATAAACCCCGATTTCAAGCAGCACTCGCGTCACACTCCCAACGTACATATCAGGCTTTGTCACATACAAAAAACTTGATATTGCAATCGAAACCGCACCTGCAATCAAGCCATATATAAAATATTTAGTCATTATAATTAATTGATTAAGAATTAATTCGAGGTTTTTTCAGAATCGCTGCCATAATCACTGAAATGATTGAACCACAAAAAATAACCGTGACCGCAAATTGCAAAATCAATCTCGGCGACTGCATTGTTGCCCGAACATTATCAATATGTTCATCCAATTTGTCCGCAGTGACGGCTTCAGTTGGCATCCAATTTCTCGCTTGTTCCAACACCTTTTCCAACTCTTGCGGCGCAATATAATTCAAATAAACATATTGGAAAGTGCCTAATGCAAGCCCCGCAAGCGTCATTGACAACAAAGTTATAATAAAAGCGCGTTCAAACGAGATGAAACCCCCTAACTCTTTATCTCGATGTTCTGAAATTTGCCGCACCCAAACCGACACAAATGCGCCACAGATTGCAATTAAAACAATTAGTTGAATTGCTGCTATGCTTGCCGCGAGTGCCATCAGCAGCGATGATAAAAACACCAACCCAATTGTTATCAACCCATATTTTAATACGTTTTGAGAGAACCCTACGTTTTTTTCTGCTTCAAAACCATTTGGATCGTCTAAGAATGCCATAGCTAATTTTTTTTTATTTTAAATGAGAATTGCGTCAAGTTGTTAAAACCGACGCAATTTTAAGATAAATTACGTCAATTTCAAAAATTTGACGCATTTTTTATTTTTGAATTCCATTTTTGGAATCATTTTAAACTTAATTCATTGTGTTTTTAAAGTTTTAGTTTAAAAAATTTGTTAAATTTTTTAAAACTTTAATGTAAGCCTGTCACAAAACACTCTTTTTTTCATCTTTTATACGATACAATCAAAAATAACTTGATTATACGTTTATAAACATATCAATAATTATCTGTTTTTTTAGCCAATGTTTGCTACTTTTGATTACAAATAAATTACGATTACAATCAAATAATCTACAAAAATGTTGTTTCATTTTTCCAAGTTGTCACTCGGTAATAGGTCAAACCGATGTTATAACGCTCCTTTTGGTTTAAACCCAAAAACAATCATTCAATCATTATTCAATATATTATTTTTATTTATATTGTGTAATAATAACATTTTCAGCCAAGTAAGTTTGCAGAAAATTCCACAAGTAAGATCCGCGCTGCCTGGTGCTTCGGTTATTTACGATATTTTTTACTCGACACCCGATTTAGGCGCGTTGCACAATTACACTAATGTGAAAATTGTGGATACTTTGCCGACTTGGATGGTCTGGATTACGAGTACTGGGGGCGGCGGTTTTAATGCAGGGGTTTACAATGCCGCGAATCGAACGGTCACATGGACGGCGGCTACATTGAGTGATGGCGCAACAGGTGCGCTCTCCTTAGAGGTGCAATTTACAAACGCGGCTCCGCCCAATGCACTTTATTTAAATCATATTGACTTGTACGATAACGGTACAGCGAGGGCAGGAACGACTGCTCTTTCCGTTCAAGTCAATGAAAATGGGGTTACTTTCGCAAAAACCCTCTTTTCAGGTGGCACCGTCGGCGAAGATTGTGTTTATAAATTGGTCACAACGAATAACGGTTATGCGTCACAAGTGACGAATTATATCATCACCGATTCATTGCCCGCCAATGCACAATTTATGGCAGCGACCAATAGTGCAGGTGTGGCGGTGGCAGGGGCGACGGTTAACGGCTCAAATGTATTAACTTTTCCTGCGGTTACGCTCGCGCCAGGTGCCAGTTTGACCTATTATGTCCGCATGCGTTACCCGACCTTGTATTATTCGGCGGGTTCGGTGGTCAAAAATAAGGGTTTAGGCAATGGTTTATTTGGAGGCAATCCGTTACAATTGAAGGATTCGGCTACGCACACGCTCACAGCGCGAACTTGTGCCTTGGCGAATACCACAGGTTCTGACGCAGGCACTTGGTATGTCAATGATACGTTTTCAACCAAAAAATATAATTTTTCATTGGGGAATACGGGTACTTCGGCGTTGACAAATATAATTTTAAATGATACGTTACCTGCGGAATTCCGCGCAACGGGTGTGAAATTTGGTTATGATAATAGTGCTACGCCAACCGAACCTTTAACGGTGCGTTATCAACTCAATGGTACGAATACTTGGTTGCTTTTTCCAGGAAGTCCGTTCACGGCGGGGCAAACGATTACCAATTTGGCTGCTACCTTAGGCTTATCGCCAACAGATTATATGACGGCGATTCGTTATGAATGGGATAGTTTGGCACCAGGAACCTCGTTTTTAGCGGCGAATTTTTACGTAGAAGGTAAAATTCTGAGTCCGATGCGAGATGGGAATCCCATTGTAACACCTTTGCAACTTTGTAATCGCACCAGTTTGCAATATAAAGACTGTTCAGATATTGACCAAACAAAATTAAATTCCGTTTGTAACACGCTTGACGCAGGTGTTACCTCGTACACGGTGGACAAGCGCACCAATTCAACCGAATGGCGCGTCACTCAAACCGATGCGACGTATGATTTTGTCGTCCGAAATACGGGTACCTTGCCTTTAGATTCGTTGGTTATCACGGATACTTTGCCTGTGATGTTCCAATTGACGAAAATTAATTTAACAAATGTGATTGCGCAAGCGGCAAAACCTGTTGCGATTTGGTATCAAAAAAATGGGTTGAATACGTGGTATGTTTGGACGGGCAGCCCGTTTTCTACGACGGCGGCACTCAATGTTTCAACATTAGGCATTACTGCGCCCAATTATGTATCGGCGGTGCGGTTCAATCTTGGGATTATACCTGTCGGCGCGAATTACAATAATAAGGAAATTTTATTGACGGGCACAATTGTCAATCCGCAAAATGACGGCACTACATTGGTTTTGCCCGCGAGCGTTGATAATTTTGCGTCGTTCCGAAGCGGGACGCAATCGCAACAAGATATTGTTACCACAAGTGTTGTCCGACCTTATGCACAACCGATTTTTGCGAAAAGCAGTACTCCGAATCCCGCAGGACGCTTAGATACAATTACTTATACGATACTCGTTGGAAATCAATTGAATACGCCTTTAAATGATTTCACCCTTTTAGACCCGTTGAGTTCCGATTTGGATTATGTGGCGGGTAGTGCCACGGTCGTTTGTCAATCGGGGAACTGTTATCAAACCGCGCCTTACACATTGACGACGGCGACGGTGGCGGATTATAATGGTACAGGTGGCACTTTATTAAAATTTGCGTTTGATTACGGGGCGAATGATGGTTTGCCACTGAAAACGACGGCGCAAGGTTTGAAAATCACGTATAAAGCGGTTGTCAAACAGGCGACTCCTGCCAATTTGAATATTGTAAATGATGTTTTTTTTGAATACAAAGGCGACCCAAATATGTTATATCGTTATACGTGTCTGGGAACGCGGGTTGACACCTTCGACATCAATGGCATAAATGGCACGACTGACACCTTATGTAAAGCCGCGACGGTGAGCAATTTGGCAGTTCCGTTCATTCCTGCGGCACCTCTTTTTTCTAAATCAAGCACACCTGCGACGGTTCGACCGGGTGACACCTTAACCTATACGGTTTTAGCTTATAATAATTCGGTCAAATTGTTGAATGATTTTGAATTAATAGATGCGTTAAGTCCTAATTTACAATACATTGCGAATAGTGCGGTAGCAACTTGTCAATCGGGCAATTGTTATCAACTTGCGCCGTATGTGTTCACGGCAACCGCAATACCAAATTATGGTGGTACAGACACAACATTATTGCGTTTTGCGTTTGATTACGGTATAAATGACGGTTTGCCGCAGAAAACATCAGCACAAGGGATTAAAATTACGTTTAAAGCCATGTTGAAACGCACCGTTCCATCGGGCACGGTGGTTAAAAATGATGTCATGTTTCAATATAATGGCAATCCTGCGATGCAATACACATACACTTGCGCGGCGAAACCTGTGGATGTGACGGATATGAATCAAAATGGGGCAACAAATGATAGTTTATGTCGGGCGGCGACGACGCAATTTACGAGTTCGGCTGCGCTGCCTGCCACGCCGACTTTCTCCAAAACGAGTACGCCCGCAACGGTTCGCCCAAGCGATACGCTGTTTTATACGATAAAAGTAGGGAATACGTCGGCACCTTTGTTGAATGATTTTGCGATGATAGATTTTTTGAATGCGAATTTAACGTATGTGCTGGGCAGCGAGGTGGTGACTTGTCAAACAGGCAACTGTTATAATACGAATCCATTTGTTTTCACGCCAACAATTATTCCAAATTATAGAGGAACGGGCAAAACATTATTGCGTTATCATTTCGATTTCGGTGCAAATGATGGTTTGCCATTGAAAGCGATTGCAAACGGTTTGAAAATCACCTTCAAAACGGTTGTGAAAGCGGGTGTTACAGCAGGGACTTCGATTGTAAATGATATGTTTTTTCAATATACGGGCGATGCGTTGATGCCTTATTCATTCACTTGTACGGCTTCGCCAACGGATGTGGACGATATTAACCAAAATGGCTTGACCAATGATGCGCTTTGTAAAGCGGGTACGGTGAGCAATCCAGTGGTTCGCTCGGCTTCCTTAGCATCGCAAAAATATGTAAAAGGTTCATTAGACAGTAATTATATGGTGAATGGGCATACCATGCCTGGCGGTTTGGCGAATTATAAACTTCAAGTTTGGAATTCGGGTAATGTGCCAGTGAAAAAGTTGAAAATTGTGGATGTATTGCCTTTTGTCAATGATAGAAAAGTGTTATATAATTTCCAACGGGTGAATCCAGGTGCATCTGAATGGCGACCGATTTTATTGAGTGCATTGAGTGGCAGTGCGTCGAATCGTTTAGGGGCGGCAGTGCCATACACGGTGAAATATTCCAAAGACACGGTGCCATGTCTTGCCAATATGTCAGCAGATAATGCTTTTCCGATGCCCAATCAGACAGGTTGTCAGTTGGGCAATTTTACGACGACACCGCCAAATCCAATTTCGGATGTGCAATCTTTAATCATGGATTTTGGGAGTACTTTTATCTTGAATCCACAAGATACGCTGACGATCTATTGGCAAATGCAGGCTCCTCTGAGTGCGCAAGTGAATAAATTGGCTTGGAATGCGTTTGCCTACGTTGCGGATTACGCGGATGGCGTTGCGGGCGGGTTGCAACCTTCTGAACCGCCGCCCGTGAGTATCATTATTGACCCTGCGTATTTGGGCAGTATTGGGAATTATGCTTGGGTGGATGAGAATGAAAATGGGTTACAAGATGAACCTGATAGTTTGGGAATCAATAACTTACGTATAGAATTATGGACAATTGGTGCCGATGGCATTATAGGAACGGCGGATGATACCTTACGACAATTTAAAATAACACAGACTTTAAATGGCAAACCAGGTTACTATCGTTTTACGGAATTATATTCAGATAATTACTATGTGAAATTCCCAACGATGAGCATTTTTGGCAATCGCGTGTTGAATTTGAGACCGCCTTCAATGGTTTTAGGGGCGGATAATGATTCAGATGCGTCTGAAGGGACTGGTTTTTCGCCCGTGATTCCGATAAATATTAATGGAACAGGGATTCAAAAAGATAATATGACCATAGATGTTGGATTCAAAGCATTGCCGCCGCCGCCCCCAGGTTGTCCGCCGTTGATTTGTTTTCCGACGATGGTGACGAAGAATTAGAAGGATGGTGGATTTTTGAGTATAAGCTAAAAATTAGAGTTGGGTCTATCAACCTAACTCTAATTTTGACCACCTCACACCGCTTCTGCATACAAATAGGCTTGCATTTTGATAAAAATATCTCGAATACGCGTCAACTGCCCCAAGGTTTGAATCGCATCTTGCACCGATTGATATTTATTTTTCAACAAAATAGGCAATTGCGTTTGTTCCAATTCCTCCACGCCCGTCTCCACGTACTGACATAACACAAAATCTATAAACGTTTGTTGTTCGGCATTCAGCAAGTGTAAAATCTTAGGTTGCGCCGCCGCGACCCGTTCTGCCCGCGTCATCAAGACCGCCTTTCCATTGAATACGTATTCCAATACATCAAACAAATCACTTTTTTCTGCATTTATAAGTTGCTGTAAGATAGCAAGTTCTGTCTTTCCGAAACCCGCATATTCCAATTGATTCAATAAAGCACGGCGCGTCTCAGGATGACTCCAAATCGTCCGCAAGGCTGTTTCATCTTTAAAATGATTCGGCAATTCGCCTAACAAATTATTTAAAAACGTTTCTGCCGAAATCGGTTTGCCGTCCGCGCTCCAAAATAAGGTAGATGCCATAGATTGTATTGTGCGTTCTTTGCCATCGCGCAATTTTATTTTAATTTTACCTTTTTTATCCTTACAATCGTCTAAATCATCTGTTTTTGTTTTCTGATAATCCGTTTCGGATTCCTGCACAATCGGTTGTTTTTCGGGTTCCATCGGTTCACCATCCCACGTTTGGTCTTGAAAATGAGCATGCGCGTTCACAAAATCGTAAATCGTAAAAAACGTTTTGCCTTCATACAAGCGCGTCCCACGACCAATAATTTGTTTAAACTCTATCATCGAATTCACAGGACGCATTAAAACAATATTGCGAATGTTCCGCGCATCTACGCCAGTGGACAATTTTTGCGAAGTCGTCAAAATCGTTGGAATCTTTTTTTCATTATCTTGAAACGTGCGCAAAAATTGTTCGCCGATTTCACCATCATTCGCCGTCACCCGAACACAATAATGAAGTTGCGTATTTTTTTTATACTGATTCACCAAATCCCGAATTAAAGCGGCGTGTTCCTGCGTTGCGCAAAAAATAATCGTTTTATCATTCGGATTTGCCTCATCCATAAACAATTGAACACGATGCTTTTCTCTTGCTATGATTTCAATATCCCGATTAAAATGGGTTTCATCGTATTGTTTTCCAATTTTAATTTTGCCTTCTAAAATCGTATCCTCCCCTGTGTAGGTGTAATGATCTAAGCTGGTTTGAAATTTGCGGACTCGGAACGGCGTTAAAAAACCATTTTCAATCCCTTCTTTGAGCGAATAAATGTAAATCGGTTCGTCGCCAAAATATTTATAAGTATCGACATTATCTGTGCGTTTCGGGGTCGCGGTCAAGCCCAATTGAACCGCACTTGAAAAATATTCTAAAATCGCTCGCCAATTGCCATCGTCTTTCGCGCCGCCGCGATGACATTCATCTATGATAATAAAATCGAAATAATCGGGTGGATACGACCCAAAAGATGGAGTCGGGTTGCCTTCGGCATCCGTTCCACTCATAAAGGTTTGGAAAATGGTGAAAAAAAGGCTGCCATTGGTTGGCACAGCTCCTTTTTTGGCAATTTCCTTCGGACTGATGCGCACTAATGCGTCTTCTGGAAAGGCTGAAAAAGAATTATAGGCTTGATCCGCCAAAATATTTCTATCCGCCAAAAACAAAATACGAGGTCTTCGTTTGCCGTCGCGTTTAAGATTCCAACGCGAGTGAAATAATTTCCAAGCGATTTGAAACGCAATTGCCGTTTTGCCTGTGCCTGTTGCGAGGGTCAATAACAACCGATTTTGATGATTGGCAAGGGCTTCGAGTGTTTTTTGCACCGCGATTTCTTGGTAATACCGCAAAGTCCAAGTGCCACCTTTGGTTTCAAAGGGGATAGCCGCCCATTTTTCACGCCAATCATTGGGTTCGGCAAAGGTTTTTTGCCAGAGTTCGTCGGGCGAAAGGTAGCGATGTACCCAACTTTCAGCTCCTGTTTGCAGGCAGATTTGATAAATTTCCTTGCCATTCGTCGCATAAGTAGTGCTTAATGCCAATTTTTCAGCATATAATTTGGCTTGCGCAACGCCTTCGCCAACGGATAAACCCGACCGTTTCGCCTCCACGACCGCTAATTTGATGCCTTTGTAAACCAACACATAATCCGCTTTCAATTGGGCAGCCCTGCCGCCTGTGGTTTGAATTTTACCTGCGGTGATAGGTGCTTCGTATAAAATTTTGGAATCCGCTATCACGCCCCAACCTGCTTGTTTTAAAGCGGGGTCAATGCGTTCGGCTCTTGTCGTCGCTTCGTTCATCCTTTTTGAGCGTTTTTTGAATGATATTGAGTTGTTCGGGCGGTAAGTTACGACTTTTTTTGGAAAATGCTTTTTTGCGCCTAAAAAGATTTCAAAGTTTCTATAAAATAACCTACCTTTGCAGCAAAAGGTTTAAATATGGAGATATTAGCAACAAACATATATGAGGTTATCAAAGATTACAGAGCAAGTAGTGCTTTCCAAATGACGACAGCACATATTCTGGATTGGGCGGCACAATTTGATACAGATGCTGAATTTATGCTGCAAGAATTAAATCATTTTATAAAAAAAACATACTTATCTAAATCGGCGGCTCAAAAACACCTTTTACACCAAGTCAATCGGTTGATTCAAATGTATAACTATCAATCTATTGTTGGTTTTTTGAGTGATACGCTTTTTTTAGATATGCAAAAGGAGCATAAAAGTCAAAAAGTGATATTGGAGTTGTTAGATGATGTGCTGCAACGCGAATATGGACAATCTTATAAAACATATCTCCTATATCCAAAAAAAAATTTTGTTTATTGGGATGATGTCTTGGCAACAGGTGGTACGATTGGGGCACATTTAATTCAATGGCTTCAGGAAAAGCATGATGATACCGAAGAAAATTTTAAAAAAATCGTTAATAACCAATATCGTTTGTCGGTACAATTATTTTGCGTCCATACTTGGGGACAATCATTTCAACGATTCCGCATTCAAAAATTATTTGGCAGCGCAATTGACAATCGGATTCAGTGGTATTGTTCGTTTTTAGAGGTGCAAAATTATACAAAATGGTATAATCAATCCTTAAATGTAGCCTTGCCGATTGAGGAACAGCCTCAACCGATTCAATCTTATTGGATTCAGTTGACTGCAGACAAATATGCAGAGTATGCACATCGAAAAAGTCACAAGCCAACTCAAGAATTGTTTTTTTCATCGCCCCAAAATCGGATTCGATATGAAAGCATTCTTTTGAATAAAGGCATTTCCATCATTGAGCGAATTAAAGGCGTTGTGAAACCCAATATTCGACCGCTTGGATTTGTCAATCCTGTTTATAAAACGTATGGTTTAGGTACCCATTTTTTCACTTGGCGCAATATTTCCAATACTTGTCCCTTAGTTTTTTGGTGGGCAGTGGAAGGGCATCATTGGAAACCGTTGTTTCCTGTTGCAAATCGTGGTCAAATTTAAATTGAATAACAATGAATGTTTCAGAACGAATTTATGAGCCTTCCAAAGTGATTACATTTAGTAATACGAAAGGCATTTTTGGTGGATTGTCGAATATGGCTCCTCAATTTTCGTTATTCGTCAACGAAGTCAATATTCCCAATTCGGAAGTTTTATATCAAATTTGTCGTTTTCCGTTGTTTCCTGCCATTCAGATGCAGATTCTCGCTCAGAAAAGTCCGATGGAAGCTAAAATGATGAGTCGAAAATATAACGATTATACGCGACAAGATTGGGAAACCGTGCGTTTTGAGGTCATGCAATGGTGTTTAAAGGTGAAATTAATTCAAAATTGGGCAACTTTTGGGGAGATATTGAAACAAACGACGGATAAACCGATTGTTGAATATTCTACTAAAGATAAAATTTGGGCTGCTACCCCGTCTGCGAATGGCTTGTTAGTGGGCAAAAATGCGTTGGGGCGTTTGCTCATGCACCTGCGTGAAACGGTTGTCAAACCCGATTTGAAACCTGCTTTTATAGAACCGTTAGCGATTCCTGCCTTTTTGTTGTTCAATGAGTCCATTACTAAAGTGTTTCCTTCGGAATATTATTTGGAGGATTTTGAAACGGAGGAGTGGCGCAAAGTAGCTTAACCTTCCTTTTTTGGTACTTCCGTAGGAATCTTTTCCTACGGAAGTACCAAAAAGCGTTATAATTCATTGATTTTCAATTACTGCTCTCGGCGGTGTAGGTGCTTCGTATAAATTTTTTTGGAATCCGCTATCACGCCCCAACCTGCTTGTTTTAAAGCTGGGTCAATGCGTTCGGCTCTTGTCGTCGCTTCGTTCATCCTTTTTGAGCGTTTTTTGAATGATATTGAGTTGTTCGGGCGGTAAGTTACGACTTTTGGAGCTAAAAGGAGCTATCTTGAAATTTTTTTTGCAATCTCAGAGCAATTTTGTAGTTTTACATTTTTAAAATCTCTACATACATGATAGCAGAACTATTACAAAGAATCACGTCCGCTTTAGATCATGCTGAAATGCTCTATATGGTATCAGGCAGCGTCGCAATGGTGACGTACACGGTGCCGCGCATGACGCGAGATATTGATATTATCATCGAATTGCGGGAACAAGATATTCGCCGATTTTGCCAATTATTCCAAGAAGGTTATTATTTGGATGAATGGACAGTTCAAGAAGAAGTTCAAAGGCATGGCATGTTCAACATCATTGATTTTAAGACGGGTTACAAAATTGATTTCATGGTCAAAAAAAATACGTTATATCGTCAAACTGAGTTTGAAAGGCGCGTGCGTAAAACCGTTTTGGGTTGTGAAACCTGGTTAGTAAGCATCGAAGACCTCATTATCTCTAAACTGATTTGGATTCAAGAGTTACAAAGTGAGCGTCAAATGACGGATATTCAGAATTTGTTAACGCATCCTGACATTGATGATATTTACCTAACAGGTTGGATCTATGAGTTAAATTTAAAAACATTTGATTTACTATGAATGATACACCCGATTGGATTCGACGCAAACAAATTGAAATCTTCCTTGCCAAACCCGAACAAGAACGTTGGGCGTTGGGTTTTGGAATGATTGATGAAGTGCAACAAATCGTCCGAAATTCGATTCGACAAGCGCATCCTGCTTGGTCGGAAATTGATATTTCAATAGCTGTGTTTAAACGTTATTATCAAAATGATTTTGCGCCGATGCGGCTGGAACTTATTGCAAACCAAATGCGTACTTTTTTGCTTGTACAAGAACTGAAATTAGCCGCTTAATGGTATGATTGCTGGGTTACGCTCATCAACACAACGTCGTCAAGGTTGCAACCTTGATGACGTTGTAATTCATTGATTTTCAATTACTTCCATCGAAAGCCGCCGCTAAACGCTTTCAACAAAACTGCTTTTTTCAACTGCGATTTAGTTTTGGAATCAACAACTAAAATCTCTAATTTTTTAAATAAATTTTATCATCAAAATAGTGATAATTGTGTTGAAATCTATCTTTTTTTAATTTTTTTTATCCTAAAAAGGAGGATATTCCAATTCCTCTCTTAAATTTGCGCCTTCATACAAACAAAATCGTTTACAAATGGAATTATCAAATCTGGTCGAACAAATTACTCAAATTCATGATTATTTTCAAAAAGAAGCGGTTCAACAAGTCAATACGTCCTTGACGATTCGAAATTGGCTCGTTGGATTGCGCCTCTATGAGTATGAGCAAAAAGGGCAAGACCGCGCAACCTATGGAACCCGATTGTACAAAGTCATTGCGAAGCAGCTTGCAGCGATTAAAGGACTCTCCGAACCGCGATTGTATTTGTGTAAAGATTTTTATCCAAAAAATTTCGGTAAAAACCGCTACCCTTTAGGGTAGAATTCAAAAAAAGAATTACCTTTGCAACGCAGAAGCTACCTTAGGGATGTCTAACCTGCAAGTCTGTGTCGGGAACCGACTCGGACGCTAAACAAAAATCAAGGTGAGCCGTTAGCAGTAGCTGAGGCGTTTGAGTCTTGAAGCCGCTATTCCCTTTAGGGTAGCGGTAGTTCACTTAGGGTATCCTCAAATTTTCTTGACAGTGTCAAGAAAATTCCCTTCGAGTCATTGTTTTGATGAACAATGACCTTTGCTTTTGGTCATTCCTCCTATATAACTAAAAACAGTTCGCACAAAATTTCGTAAATTTTTCAAATTTACGAAATTTGTGGCGCAAATTGAGTCCCCAAAATGGGATTTGCACATAAAATTTCGTAAATTTGAAAAATTTACGAAATTTGTGGCGTAAGTTATTCCGCAGGATATTGGAGCATCGCTCCCGTTAACTACGGAAAGACAAAAAAACGTTGTAATTCATTGATTTTCAATTACTTTCCTCGAAAGCCGCCGCTAAACGCTTTCAACAAAACCGCTTTTTTCAACGACTCCAAATCTTCCAATTTTTGACGGTAAACCGTTGCTAACCGTTGCGTCTCGGCGGACAGCGCGTCGAGTTTTTGGACGAGACCTTCCACTTGATGAATTGGTGGGAGTGGAACGATAAATTTATGCAGAGACTCACCTGTAAAATGTTGGATGCCCATTCCAGAACAATAGGTTTTCAATTTTCCAGAAGCATCCGACATATATAAATAATAAACAAACCATTTGTTATAGGCTACTTGGTGAAAACGTACTCGATGAATGGCTTTTTGAAAATAAATGGGTTCATCTGCTTCCCAAATCGCTGCACGTCCAGGGTATCCGCCCTCACAAACCAACACATCTCCTTTAATTGCTGTATATTTTTCTTTTTCACTTTCCAAAAAAAGCATTTCGGTCAAATCATTCAAATCAAAATCAAACCATCGCACACTCTGATTCCGAAGATATTTTTGAGGTATTCCTTTATTTTTGTTCTTATCTAACATTTTACCCAATGAATGTTTCGCTACTGCACCTACTGGTTTTTCTTCCCAATCAGCCCCTTTATTTTCAAAAATCCCTTGCAAATAGCTTTCAAACAATGCTTTTGCATTTTTCAGATTTTGTTCGGCATTGTTTTTTGCCTGCGCGA